>JBDLVJ010000157.1:0-6448 GCA_039804875.1 Pseudomonadota bacterium
CCTGGATGATGTCCAAGAAGTCTTTCACAACGCTGGCCTATGAAAGTTCTCGTTATTGGCGGCGGTGGCCGCGAACACGCCCTGGCGTGGAAACTCAACAGTTCACCACGTGTCACCCGCGTTTATGTGGCGCCAGGCAACGGCGGCACTGCGCTGGATGAACAGTTGGTCAATGTTCCGATCACCGACATCCAGGCGCTGCGCGAATGGGCGCAGGCCGAGGGCGTCGCGCTGACCGTGGTCGGCCCCGAGGCGCCGCTGGCCGCCGGCGTGGTGGACGAGTTCCGTGCCCACGGTCTGCGCATCTTCGGGCCGACCCGGGCCGCCGCGCAGCTCGAAAGCTCCAAGGCGTTCTCCAAGGCCTTCATGAAGCGCCACGGCATCCCGACCGCCGCCTACGAAACCTTCAGCGATCCGGCCCAGGCGCACGCCTACGTCGACCAGGTCGGCGCGCCGATCGTGGTCAAGGCCGACGGCCTGGCCGCCGGCAAGGGCGTCGTGGTCGCGATGTCGCTGACCGAGGCGCACGAGGCGATCGACTTCATGCTGGTCGACAACACGCTGGGCGTGACCCACAACGAAGGTGGCGCGCGCGTCGTGATCGAATCCTTCCTGCAGGGCGAGGAAGCCAGCTTCATCGTGCTGTGTGACGGCAAGCACGTGACCGCGCTGGCCACCAGCCAGGACCACAAGCGCCTGCTCGACGCCGACCAGGGCCCGAACACCGGCGGCATGGGCGCCTATTCGCCGGCTCCGGTCGTCACGCCCGAGGTGCATCAGCGCGCGATGGACCAGATCATCCTGCCGACCATCCGTGGCATGGAGGCCGACGGCATCCCGTTCACCGGCTTCCTCTACGCCGGCCTGATGATCGCGCCCGACGGCTCGGTCAAGACGCTCGAGTTCAACTGCCGCATGGGCGACCCCGAGACCCAGCCGATCATGATGCGCCTGCAGTCCGACCTGGCCGAGGTGCTGCTGGCCGCGACCGAACAGCGCCTGGACCAGATCAGCCTGGACTGGGACGAACGCTGCGCGCTGGGCGTGGTGCTGGCCGCTGCCGGTTACCCGATGAGCCCGCGCAAGGGCGATGTCATCGGCGCGCTGCCGGCCGACCGTGACGACGCCGTTGTCTTTCACGCCGGCACCACCATGCAGGACGGCCAGGTCGTGACCTCGGGCGGGCGCGTGCTGTGCGCGACCGCGCTTGGCCATGGCGTCGCCGATGCGCAGCGCCGCGCCTACGAGCTGGTCGCGGGCGTGGCCTTCGACGGCATGCAGTTCCGCCGCGACATCGGCTACCGGGCCATCGCCAAATGAGCCAGTCGCAGGCGCTGATCATGCGTGATTACCTGCTCGGCTTGCAGCAGCGCATCACCTGGGCGATTGCCGAGATCGACGGCAAGGCCTTCCAGTCCGACGGCTGGGAAAAAGCCCCCGGTGAACCGCTGCAGGGCAACGGCGTGACGCAGATCCTCGAGGGTGGCAACGTCTTCGAGCGCGCCGGTTGCGGCTTTTCCCATGTGTCGGGCGCCAGCCTGCCGCCGTCCGCGACCCAGCACCGGCCCGAGCTCGCCGGCGCCCCGTTCGAGGCCATGGGCGTGTCGCTGGTGTTCCACCCGCGCAACCCCTATGTGCCGATCGTGCACATGAACGTGCGCATGATCAGCGCGACCCCGGCGGGCGGCGGCGAGCCGGTGGCCTGGTTCGGTGGCGGCATGGATCTCACGCCCTGCTACGGCTTCGAGCAGGACGCGGTCCATTTCCACCGCACCTGCAAGAACGCGCTTTCGCCTTTTGGCGAGGACAAATACCCACGCTTCAAGGCTTGGTGCGACGATTATTTCTTCCTCAAGCACCGCAACGAGCCGCGCGGCATCGGCGGCGTGTTCTATGACGACTTCTCCGAGCTCGGCTTCGAGGGCGGTGCCGCCATGACGCGCGCGGTCGGTGACGCCTTCCTGCACGCCTACCTGCCGATCGTCGAGCGGCGCAAGGGGCTCGAATATGGCGAGCGCGAGCGCCAGTTCCAGCTCTACCGGCGCGGGCGCTATGTCGAATTCAACCTGGTCTGGGACCGGGGCACGCATTTCGGTCTGCAGTCTGGCGGACGCACCGAATCGATCCTGCTGTCGATGCCGCCGCTGGCGCGCTGGTCCTACCAGGAGCAACCCGCTGCCGGCAGCCCCGAGGCCCGCCTGTACCGCGACTTCCTGCCGCGCCGGGACTGGGTGTGACGATCTTGAACCCGGATCGCCTCCCGCACGCCGGCCTGCGCATCGGCATGTTCGGCGGCGCCTTCGACCCGCCGCACTGGGCGCATCGCGCCTTGGCCGAGACCGCGCTCAAGCAGCTCGGCCTCGACCGGCTGCATATCCTGCCGACCGGCCAGGCCTGGCACAAGACCCGGGTCCTGACTCCGGCCGAACACCGTGTCGCCATGTGCGAGCGCGCCTTCGCCGGACTGTCCCATGTCAGGGTCGATCAGCGCGAAATCCGGCGCGACGGCCCGAGCTACACCGCCGACACCCTGCGCGAGCTGGCGGCCGAATATCCGGGCGCTCAGATCTTCCTGGTGCTGGGCGCCGACCAGCTGCTTGCATTCAAGACTTGGGTTCGCTGGCAGGAAGTGTTACAGTGCGCGACCCTGGCGGTGGCCAACCGGGGCGTCAATATCGGCGCCGAGGCCGTCTCCGACAGCCAGGTCGAGCAGGATTTGAGCGGGGTGGACATTCCCTTTGCCCGGCTCGACATGCCGTTGCACAATCTGAGCGCCACCGCGGTGCGCGCGCAGGTGCACGGCAAGAGCCGCCGCTATCCCGATCTGGACGTGCTGGTGCCCGAGGGCGTCGCGCGCTATATTTCCGAACATCATTTATACCGACACGCTACATGAGCGAAACCGCCGACAAGAAAAAGATCCAGAAACTCCAGCGCGCCATCGTCGACGGCCTCGAGGATGTCAAGGCACTGGACATCCAGGTCTTCAACACCGAGGGCCTGTCGCCGCTGTTCGAGCGCGTGATCGTTGCCAGTGGCAGCACCAACCGCCAGACCCGCGCGCTCGCCGCCAGCGTGCGTGACGCCGTGCGTGAGGCCGGCTTCGAGAAGCCGCGCACCGAGGGCGAGGAAAACGGTGAATGGATCATCGTCGACTGCGGCCAGGCCGTGGTCCACGTGATGCAGCCGACCATCCGCCAGTACTACCGCCTCGAAGACCTGTGGGGCGATGTGCCGGTGCGCCTCAAGAGCAACGAAGCCCGTGGCAAGGCCGCGCGTGCTGCCGCCGAGAAATCCAACGCCGCCTCGGCGCGCAAGGCCGGTCTCAAGCCGGGCGCGCCGGCTGAGGTCGAGGCTGTCTCGCCCGCCGCCGCCGCCAAGAAGGCGACCCGCGCCGCGCGCAAGTCCGCCGACAGCGTCGCCACCACGGCCGCCGAGGAGCCTAGGAAGGCCCCGGCGCGCAAGGCCGCCAAGACGGTCAAGACCGGTGGCGGCTCGGCCGCGCCGGCCGCCAAGAAGGCGCCGGCTCGCAAGGCCGCTGCCAAGAAGCTGCAGGTCGTCAAGATCGGCGCACCGGTCAAGAAGCCGGCGGCCAAGCGCGCCGCCGCTCCCAAGAAGGCATGAAGCTCGTGATCGTCGCGGTCGGGCAGCGCATGCCCGACTGGGCCCAGACCGCCTACGACGATTTCGCCAAGCGCTTTCCGCCCGACTGTCGGGTCGAGATCAAGACCGTCAAGACCGAGCCGCGCGGCTCCAAGACGCTTGAGACCCTCTACGCCGCCGAGCGCGCGCGCATCGAGGCCGCGATCCCGAAGGGCGCGCGCATCGTCGTGCTCGACGAGCGCGGCAGCCAGCTGACCACGGTCGCGCTGGCGCGTCAGCTGAAAAGCTGGCAGCTCGAGGGCGACGATGTCGCGCTCGTGATCGGCGGGCCCGACGGGCTCGAGCCCGAATTCAAGGCCAGGGCCCAGATGCGCATCCGCCTGTCCGACATGACCTTGCCGCATGCCTTCGCGCGCGTGCTGCTGATCGAGCAGCTCTACCGCGCCTGGTCGATCAACGCCAATCACCCCTACCACCGCGAATGAGCATCGAAGCGCCCTGGCTCTATCTTGCTTCCCAGAGCCCGCGCCGGCGCCAGCTGCTCGAGCAGTGGGGCTTGCGCTGCGAGCTGTTGCTGCCCGATCCGCACGAGGACGCCGAGGGCCTCGAAGTCGTGCGCCCGAACGAGACGCCCGCGACCTATGTCCAGCGCGTGACCCGGCTCAAGCTCGAGCATGCCGTCTTGCGCCTGCAGCGGCGCGGCCTGCCCGACGGCCCGGTCTTGTGTGCCGACACCACGGTCGCGCTGGGTCGTCAGATCCTGGGCAAGCCCGAATCACCGGATCACGCCGCGCAGACCCTGCGCCTGCTCTCGGGCCAGCGGCATCAGGTGCTGACCGCGGTCGCTCTGGCGCACCAGGGCCGGGTTCACCAGGCCCTGAGCCGTTCCACGGTCCGGTTCACCGCGCTGACCGAGGCGCAGATCGCGCGCTATGTCGCCAGCGGCGAACCGATGGGCAAGGCCGGCGCCTACGGCATCCAGGGCCTGGCCGGCCTGCTGATCGCGCGCATCAGCGGCAGTTATACCGGCATCATGGGCCTGCCGGCGTTCGAGTCGGCCCAGCTGCTGGCCGCCGCCGGCCTGGCAATCATCTGAAAGGCGCATCCCCGATGGCACAGGACATACTCATCAACTGGTCGCCGCAGGAGACCCGGGTCGCCGTGGTCGAGCAGGGCGCGGTGCAGGACGTGCTGGTCGAGCGCACGCTCGAGCGCGGTCTGGTCGGCAACTGCTACCTCGGCAAGGTCTCGCGCGTGCTGCCCGGCATGCAGTCGGCCTTCATCGACATCGGGCTCGACCGCGCCGCCTTCCTGCATGTCGCCGATCTGATGCCCAACATCAACGCGCGCCACGCCGGCAAGGACAAGCCGGCCGTCCACCCCCCCGGCAGCGCGGGCGCCGCCTTGCCGGGGGCCGATGCCGCGCTGCCGATCGAGCGCCAGATCTTCGAGGGCCAGTCGCTGATGGTGCAGGTGCTCAAGGACCCGATCGGGACCAAGGGCGCGCGCCTGACCGCGCAGATCAGCATCGCCGGCCGGCTGCTGGTGTTCCTGCCGCAGGACAAGCATATCGGCGTCTCGCAGAAGATCCCGTTTGCCCAGCGCGAAGCGCTGCGCCAGCGCCTGGTCGCGCTGACCGAGGAGGGCGGTGGCGGCTTCATCCTGCGCACCAACGCCGAGGACGCCTCGGACGAGGAACTGGCCGAGGACATCGCCTACCTGCGCAAGACCTGGGCCCATATCAAGAACGGCGCCACCCGACTGCCGCCGGCCTCGCTGCTGTACCAGGACCTCACGCTGCTGCAGCGCGTGCTGCGCGACCTCGCCGGTGCCCAGACCCAGTCGATCCGGGTCGACTCGCGCGAGCAGTTCGCTCTGCTCGAAGCCTTTGCGCGCGAATACATGCCCAGCACCCAGGACCGGCTGCAGCTCTACACCGGCGAGCGCCCGATCTTCGACCTGCACCAGATCGACGAGGACATCGCGCGCGCGCTGAGCCGCCGGGTCGAGCTCAAGTCGGGCGGCTACCTCGTGATTGACCAGACCGAGGCCCTGACCACGGTCGATGTCAACACCGGCGGCTATGTCGGCGCGCGTAACTTCGACGACACGGTGTTTCGTACCAACCTCGAAGCGGCGCAGGCCATCGCGCGCCAGTTGCGGCTGCGCAACCTGGGCGGTATCATCATCGTCGATTTCATCGACATGGTGCGCGAGGATCATCGCGAGGCGGTGCTGAGCGAATTCCGCAAGCAGATCGGGCGTGATCGCGTCAAGACCATGGTCGGCGGCTTCTCGCAGCTCGGCTTGGTCGAGATGACGCGCAAGCGCACGCGCGAATCGCTGGCCCAGATGCTGACCGAGACCTGCCCGGCCTGCGAGGGCAAGGGTCGGGTCAAGACCCCGCGCAGCGTCTGCTACGACATCCTGCGCGAGATCCTGCGCGAGGCCCGCGCCTTCAACCCGCGCGAGTTCCGCATCGTCGCCTCGTCCCAGGTGGTCGAACTGTTCCTCGACGAGGAAAGCGCCCATCTCGCCGGCCTGTCCGACTTCATCGGCAAGCCGATCTCGCTGCAGGCCGAGGGCTCGATGACGCAGGAGCAGTACGACATCGTGCTGCTTTGATATCATGCGCCGGCCGGCGCTCGGGCGCCTTGGCTCAACCCCCTCCACGACGCAGTCAACCCTCCCCAGACGCAGCATGATGAAGATTTCGGGCCCTGACGACCATTCCCCGGCCTCGGGCCGACGCCGCAGCCTGCTGACCCTGGCCAGCGCCGGCCTGCTGGGCGCTCCGCTTGCGCCCGCCTGGGCCCAGTTCCGGGTCGAGGTCAGCGGCGTTGGT
>JBDLVJ010000158.1:0-5356 GCA_039804875.1 Pseudomonadota bacterium
CTGCATCCGGCGCTATACCCATGACGCCCGTTTCCCGTCCTATCTCGACGCCAGCGAGCGTGACTATTGCCGGATGCTGCGCGAGCGCCCGGGCGCCGAATCGATCGTCACGCCGATGGCCATGTCGAACGTCGGCCGCTACGCCGTGACCCAGGCCCGGCTCATTCCGGGTCCCGGCCCGATGGGGCGCGGCTTCGCGGTCATCGGACTCGACAGCACGATGTTCTCCGCCCTGCTCGATCGCATCGACACCGGTTCCGAGGGCGTTATCACCTTGATCGATTACCGGCTGCAGGTGGTGGCGCGCAAGCCGGCCCTGGCCGGCGTGATTGGCGTTTCCCTCAAGAATCCCCTGATCCAGGCCTTCATCGATGGCGATGTCGATGTCCGTGTCGCCCGCCATGTCTCGCAACTCGACGGCCAGCCCCAGCTGGGCGTGTTCCGCAAGGTCGAGGGGCTGCCGCTGATCGTCTATCAGGGCGAGCACGACCGCGTCTGGTTGCAGGACTGGTACGGCAGGATCTGGCAGATCGGGCTGGCGGCGCTGCTGCTGATGAGCATCGCCGGTCTGTTGCTGCGCGGCCACTGGGCGCAACTGGCCCTGGCGACGAGGCTGGAGCAGGATATCGCCCAGCGGCAACGGCTCGAGGACGAGCTCAAGGCCAGCGAGAAGAAGTTCCGCACTTTCGTCGAACAGGCCAACGACATCATCTACACCCTGGACCCGCAGGGCCGGTTCCAGTATGTCTCGCCGAACTGGCGCGACCGGCTGGGCGCCGATCCGGACTCGGTGACCGGGCTTCACTACACCCGTCTCGTGCATCCTGACGACTGGCCGGTCTGGCTCGACAGCCTGGCCGAGAAAACCGCCGGCATCGAATATCGGGTCCGCCACGCCGATGGCGGTTGGCGCTGGCATACCTCGAGCCTGACGTCGCTGTTCGACGAACAGCAGCGCCCCGGCGGCATCCTGGGCGTGGCGCACGACATCACGTCCCGCAAGCAGGCCGAGCAGGCGGTGCAGGAGAGCGAGCAGCGCTACCGCCTGCTGGCCGAGAACGCCAACGACGTGATCTGGATCATGGAGCTCGACGCTTCGCTGAGTTATGTCAGCCCGGCGGTCGAGCGGGTGCGCGGCTTCACGCCCGAGGAGGCCATGCGCCAGAGTCTGCCCGAGATCATGACGCCCGCCGCGCAGGCTCTGTTGACCGATTACCTCGGCCGGCTGCGCGCGGCGCTGCGGGACGGCCAGCCGCCCGGGACCTTCCAGGCCGAGCTGGAATACCGTTGCCAGGGCGGCTCGACGATCTGGACCGATGTCATGGCCTATCCGGTCACCCTGCCCGATGGCTCGGTCAAGCAGATCCTGGGCGTGACCCGCGACATCAGCCGGCGCAAGGCCAGCGAGCTGGCCCTGCGCCAGGCCCGCGATGGGGCCGAGGCGGCCAACCGGGAGTTGCAGATCGCCAACGCCCAGCTGAGCTGTCTGGCCACGACCAACATGCTGACCGGGGCCTGGAACCGGCGCCATTTCGAGCAGGAGCTGCAACGCGAGCTGATCCAGTCGCGGCGCTATGGCGAGCCGCTGTCACTGCTGATGTTCGACATCGATCATTTCAAGGAAGTCAACGATCGCCACGGGCACCCGGCGGGCGATGCGGTGCTGGTCGGCCTGACCCGGCTGGTGCAGCAGAACCTGAGGGCGGCCGACACGCTGGCGCGCTGGGGTGGCGAGGAGTTCGTCATCATGATGCCGCATTGCGACGCCGAGGAGGCCGCCGGTCTGGCCGAGAAGCTGCGCGCCCTGCTGGCCGTCCATGCCTTCGAGACCGTGGGGCAGGTGACCGCCAGCTTTGGCGTGGTGCAGTGCCGTCTGGATGACTCGCCGCAGACCTGGCTCAAGCGGGCCGATCTCGCGCTCTACCAGGCCAAGGCCGATGGCAGGAACGCCGTGCGCCTGGTCGGCTGAGCCGGTGAGCGCCGTCCTTCTTGTCAGGTCCGATCCGATGGGCGAGACTTGTCAGCGATATCCTGTAATCTCACTCCCAACCACCAGGAGAAAGCGCGATGGCGAACCCGAACCAACCGTCCCAGGCCGGCAGCAGCGCCGCCGCGCAGCTCGAAGCCGAGGTCAAGCGAGCGGTCGAGCAGGGCCTGAACCTGCAGGATCAGGTCCGGCAGCTGACGCTGGCCCAGATCAGCAGCGGCAAGTTCGACCTGGCCGCGCTGCGCGAGCTGAGCCAGGCCGTGCTCAACGGCGCGCTGGCCGGCGCCCAGCCGCTGCTGCAGCCGGCGCTGGCACAGACCGGCCAGGCCAGGGAGCAGCTGCAGCAGGTCGTCGCCGGGCTCGACGCGGCGCTGGCCCAGCTGGCGCAGGGCGCCAGCTTGGCGCTGCAGGAGGCAGCCGGCAAGGCGCAGGCTTTCTCGGCCACCGACCTCAGGAGCGCTCGCGCCGATTTCGCGCAGCTCGAGCAGATGTTCCTCGACACGTTGCAATCGACGGCCAGCCGCACGCGCGACGCGGCCGGCGTCATCCTGTCCGAGCTGCTGGCCCATTCCCGCCTGCACGGCTCGGCCGTCGGCGCCCAGCTGCGGCAGGGCTGGCTGACGACGGCGCAGCAGCTCGGCGAGGTCGGCAAGGCCCAGCTCGATGCCGGGCGCCAGCTCGCGCAGGCCGGCACCGACCTGTTGCGCCAGATCGCCGCCGGTGTACTGGGCGGCCTGGCCGAGCAGGTCAAGCCGGCGGCCAGGGCCGACGCCGCCGCTCAGGCTGGTCAAAGTGGAAAAGGCGGCACGGGCGGCCAGGACGCCTGATGCTGTGGCAGGCGCTCGCCTCGGTCCGCGACTTGGGCCGCCTGCACGACATCGCCTCGGTCCTGATCCGCTACGGCTTCGGCGACCTGGTCCAGCGCTTGGGGCTGGCCGATGCGCTCGACGAGGCCGGGCGCGCGCTGCACTGGCGCGACAGCCATGGCCTGATCCATCTGACGCCGCCGCAGCGGTTGCGGCGTGTGCTCGAGGAGCTCGGGCCGACCTTCGTCAAGCTGGGCCAGGTATTGGCGACCCGGGTCGATCTGTTCGAGCCCGAGTGGATCGCCGAGTTCAGCCAGCTGCAGGACAGCGCGCCGCCCGTGCCCTACGAGCGGCTGCTGCCGCAGCTGGTCGAGGACCTCGGCGGCCCGCCCGAGCAGGTCTTCGCGGCCTTCGATCCCGTGCCGCTGGCGGCGGCCTCGATCGCGCAGGTGCACCGGGCCCGGCTGCACGACGGCACCGAGGTGGTGGTCAAGGTGCGCCGTCCTGGCATCCGGCCGGTGATCGAGGCGGACCTGCGCTGGCTGTTGCGGCTGGCGCAGCTGGCCGAGGCCGAGAGCCCCGAGCTGCGCACCTTCAGCCCGCAGCAGGTGGTGCAGCAGTTCGGCAAGTCGCTGCGCAACGAGCTCGATTTCGCGGTCGAATGCCGCAACGCGACCCGGATCGCGGGCCAGTTCGAGGGCTATGCCGACGCCGACGCGAGCCAGCCCCGGCCCGGCGGCGGCGAGCTGCTGCAGGCCGCGCCGCCGATCGTGGTGCCGCGCGTGCACTGGGCCTGGAGCGGCGAGCGGGTTTGCGTGCAGGACTACATCGCCGGCATGTCGGGGCGCCAGCTGGCCGAGGTCGATGCCGCCGGCCTCGACCGCAAGGTGCTGGCGCGCCGGGGCGCGCGCGCGGTGCTCAAGATGATCGTGCAGGACGGCTTCTTTCACGCCGATCCGCACCCCGGCAATGTCTTCTACCTGCCGGGCAACCGGATCGCCTTCATCGATTTCGGCATGGTCGGGCGCCTGTCCGAACAGCGGCGCGAACAGCTGATGGCGCTGCTGTTGGGCCTGGTGCAGCAGGAGCCGGCCCGCGTCGCCGACGTGCTGACCGACTGGAGCGGCGACGGCGCGGTCGATCACGAGGCGCTGGTGGCCGAGATCGAGGCCTTCGTCGAGCAATACCGTGGCGTGCCGTTGCGCCAGCTCAAGCTGGCGGCGCTGCTGTCGGACGTGGTCGCCATCCTGCGCCACCACCATGTCGCGCTGCCGGCTGACCTGAGCCTGCTGGTCAAGGCCTTCGTCACGCTCGAGGGCATGGGGCGCGAGCTCGACCCCGATTTCGACATGGCCGGCGAGGCGCTGCCGCTGCTGCGTCAGCTGCTGCGCGAGCGCTACCAGCCCGCGGCTCTGCTCGGTCGCGGCTGGCGCCGCATCAGCGAGCTGCTCGGCCTGCTGGCCGGGCTGCCGCAAGACCTGTCGCGCCTGTTGCGCGCGGCGCGCAAGGGCCGGCTCGACATCCATGTCGACGTGCTCGACCTGCGCCGGATCGGCAACCAGCTCGACCGGGCGGCGAACCGGCTGGTGGTCGGCATCGTGATCGCGGCGCTGATCATCGGCTCGTCGATCGTCATGACGGTGCCGGGTGGCCCGAGCTGGCTCGGTCTGCCGGCCTTCGGCCTGCTGGGCTTCCTGGGCGCCGGGCTCGGCAGCGTCTGGCTGCTGCTGTCGATCTGGACCAGCAACCGGCGGGATCGGGATGATGGTTGAGCGCGGGTGACTCGGGGCTTCAATCATGGGCTTGCGCCCGCAAATCCTCTGGCTTGTGTCGCGGCTGGAAGACAATCCGTGTCATGACCCCGATCACGAACATTGACGACCTGCGCCGTCTCGCCCGCCAGCGGGTGCCGCGCATGTTCTATGACTACGCCGACTCCGGCAGCTGGACCGAGAGCACCTACCGCGCCAACGAGGCCGATTTCCAGGCCATCAAGTTCCGCCAGCGCGTGGCGGTCAACATGGAGGGGCGCAGCACGCGCACCACGATGGTCGGCCAGGAGGTCGCCATGCCGGTGGCGCTGGCGCCGACCGGCCTGACCGGCATGCAGCATGCCGACGGCGAGATCCTGGCCGCGCGCGCGGCGCGCCAGTTCGGCGTGCCGTTCACGCTCTCGACCATGAGCATCTGCTCGATCGAGGACGTGGCCGAGCAGGCCGGCCCGGGTTTCTGGTTCCAGCTCTACGTGATGCGCGACCGCGCCTTCATCGAGCGCCTGATCGCGCGCGCCAAGGCCGCCGGTTGCAGCGCGCTGGTGCTGACGCTGGACCTGCAGATCCTGGGCCAGCGCCACAAGGATATCAAGAACGGCCTGTCGACGCCGCCGCGGCTCACGCTAACCAATCTGCTCGACATCGCGACCAAGCCGCGCTGGGCGCTCGGCATGCTGGGTACCAAGCGGCGCCAGTTCGGCAACATCGTCGGCCATGTGAAGGGCGTCGAGAACATGGGCTCACTGTCCGAATGGACCGCCCGGCAGTTCGACCCCGCGCTCAACTGGGGC
>JBDLVJ010000159.1:0-4954 GCA_039804875.1 Pseudomonadota bacterium
TGCAACCGGGGGAGGTGATCGCCATTATCGGCAAGAGCGGCTCGGGCAAGAGCACGCTGCTGCGCTGCATCAACGGGCTGGAGGAGTTCCAGAGCGGCAGCCTGACCGTGGACGGCAAGCCGCTGCTGCACGACAACGCCGCCGCCATGCGCGAGCTGCGCCAGCATGTGGGCATGGTGTTCCAGAGCTTCAACCTGTTTCCGCACCTGACGGTCGGCAGGAACATCATGCTGGCGCCCGGTCTGGTCAAGAAGCAGGACGCCGCCGCCAACGAGGCCCGGGCCCGTCAGCTGCTCGAGCGCGTCGGCCTGGCGGAAAAGTTTGAGGCCTTTGGCGACCAGTTGTCCGGCGGCCAGCAGCAACGGGTGGCGATCGCCCGCGCGCTGGCCATGCAGCCCGCCGTGCTGCTGTGCGACGAGATCACCAGCGCGCTCGACCCCGAGCTGGTGGGCGAGGTGCTGCGCGTGGTCGAGAGCCTGGCCGACGAGGGCATGACCCTGCTGATGGTCACGCACGAGATGAGCTTTGCCCGCAAGGTGGCCGACCGCGTCATCTTCATGCATCAGGGCCGGGTGCACGAGATCGGCCCGCCCGCCGAGCTGTTCGGCAACCCCGGGACGCCGGAGCTCAGGCAGTTCCTGGGTTCGCTGCACGATTAGCCGCGCGGCGCCGGTTGTCGGCTGCCTGAACGGTGGCCGGTGCGACCCAGTCGCGCCAGTCCTTTCAGTACAATCGCCGGCCCGACAATTGGCTCACTAGGAAGTCCCATGCATTATTCAGTCTCCCACCACAAGCTCGGCTTGGTCCTGGCGGCCCATGGTCTGTCCTCCGGCGATGCCGGCGGCATCGACAAGCTGTTCGGTGGCGCCGATGGCTATTACTGGTTCGGCACCCTGCGCGACCTGTGCCCGAAGGGCGCGACCCTTTCCTGGGAGAACCAGTACGACATGGTCAAGGCGATCCAGGCGCACGAGAACGCCACCGCCGAGGAGGACGAGATGAAGCCGCAAGTGCCGAGCGCGGCGAATATCGCGGCCCTGTCCAAGCTGCTGTGCGACCCGATCTGAGTTGAGCTGAATTGAGCTGAACCGGCCCCGATCCCGGCCGTCACGGCCCTGGCCCCCGCCGCATAATGGGGAAAAAAGCGCAGGGATTTGAAAATGACGAGTCGGTGGAAGTCGGCCCTCTGGCCGCTGGTCTTGCTGGCGGCGGTCGGCGCCGGGTTGTTCTGGTGGGCGCCTTGGCGTGACTCGGGCCTGCCCGCTGGCCTGGTCAGGGGCAATGGCCGCATCGAGGCGACCGAGATCGCGGTCGCCAGCAAGCTGGCCGGCCGGGTGATGGAGATCACGGTCGGCGAGGGCGACTTCGTCAAGGCCGGTCAGATCCTGGCCCGGATGCAGGTCGACAGCCTGCAGGCGCAGCGCGACGAGGCGCTGGCCCGCCTGCAGCAGGCCCAGCAGGCGGTCGGCACCGCCGAGGTCCAGGTGGCCCAGGCCGCAAGCAACCACCAGGCCGCGCTGGCGCTGGTGGTGCAGCGCGACAGCGAGCTCGACATGGCGCGGCGGCGGCTGCTGCGCTCGGAGCAGCTGGCGGGCGAAGGCTTTTTCTCCGATCAGCTGCTCGAGGATGACCGCGCCAGGCGGCGCAACCAGCAGGCGATCCTGAGCGCGGCCCAGGCCCAGGCGCGTGCCGCCGAGGCCGCCGTGCGGGCGGCGCGGACCCAGATTCCGGCCGCCCAGGCCCAGGTCAGGGCCCTCGAGGCGACGCTGGCCCGGATCGAGGTCGAGTTGGCCGACAGCTGGCTCAAGGCGCCGCGCGACGGCCGGGTCCAGTTCCTGATCGCGCATCCGGGCGAGATCGTCGCCGCTGGCGGGCGCGTGCTGGAGCTGGTCGATCTGTCCGATGTCTACCTGACCTTCTTCCTGCCCGAGACCGTGGCCGGCCGGGTCGCGCTTGGCGGCGAGGTGCGGATCGTGCTCGACGCCGCGCCGGAGTTCGTGCTGCCGGCCAAGGTCTCGTTCGTGGCCAGCCAGGCCCAGTTCACGCCCAAGACGGTCGAGACCGCCAGCGAGCGCCAGAAGCTGATGTTCCGCGTCCGGGCCCAGGTCGATCGCGCGCTGCTGCTGCGCCACCTCGATCAGGTCAAGACCGGCTTGCCCGGCGTGGCCTGGCTCAGGCTCGACCCCCAGGCCGACTGGCCGGCCGACCTGGCGCTCAAGGGGCAGCCGTGACGGGGCCGTCGCCCCTGGATTCCGCGCTGGCGCCGGTGGCGCGGCTCGCGGGGGTGGCGCAGCGTTACGGGCAGGTGGTCGCGCTCGCGGGCGTGACGCTGGAAATTCCGGCCGCCTGCCGGGTCGGCCTGATCGGCCCGGACGGGGTCGGCAAGTCGAGCCTGCTGGCGCTGCTGGCCGGCGCGCGCGCGCTGCAGACCGGCCGGATCGAGGTGCTGGGCGGCGACATGGCGCGTCAGCGTCACCGGCGCCAGGTCTGTCCGCGCATCGCCTACATGCCGCAGGGCCTCGGCAAGAACCTCTATCCGACCCTGTCGGTCGAGGAGAACCTGCAGTTCTTCGCCCGCCTGTTCGGCCATGAGGCCGCCGAGCGCCGCCAGCGCATCGACCGGCTGACCCAGGCCACCGGCCTGCGGCCCTTCCTGGCGCGCCCGGTCGGCCAGCTGTCGGGCGGCATGAAGCAGAAGCTCGGCCTGTGCTGCGCGCTGATCCACGATCCGGACCTGCTGATTCTCGACGAGCCGACCACTGGCGTCGATCCGCTGGCGCGGGCCCAGTTCTGTCAGCTGATTGACGACATCCGGGCCCAGCGCCCCGGCATGAGCGTGCTGGTGGCGACCGCCTACATGGACGAGGCGCAGCGCTTCGACTGGCTGATCGCGCTGGATGCCGGCCAGATCCTGGCCGAGGGCCGGCCGGCCGACCTGCTGCGGCGCACCGGGGCCGCGACCCTGGAGGCGGCCTTCATCGCCCTGTTGCCCGAGGTCATGCGGCAGGGCCATCAGGCGATCGAGATTCCGCCGCTCGAGCCGGAGCAGGACCTGGCGATCGAGGCCGACGGCCTGACGATGCGCTTTGACGATTTCGTCGCGGTGGATCAGGTCAGCCTGCGCATCCAGCGCGGCGAGATCTTCGGCTTCCTGGGCTCGAACGGCTGCGGCAAGTCGACCGTGATGAAGATGCTGACCGGCCTGCTGCCGGCCAGCGCAGGCGGCGCCAGGCTGTTCGGCCATCCGGTCGATGCCAGCGACATGGCGACGCGGCGGCGGGTCGGCTACATGTCGCAGTCCTTTTCGCTCTACGGCGAGCTGACGGTGGCGCAGAACCTGGCGCTGCACGCGCGCCTGTTCCACGTGCCCGAGTCCGAGGTCGCGCAGCGGGTGGCCGAGATGGTCGGGCGCTTCGGCCTGGCCGAGGTGCTCGGCGAGCTGCCCGGGAAGCTGCCGCTCGGCATGCGCCAGCGCCTGTCGCTGGCCGTGGCCATGGTGCATAAACCTGAGCTGCTGATCCTGGACGAGCCGACCTCGGGCGTGGACCCGATCGCGCGCGACCAGTTCTGGCGCCTGATGATCGCCCTGGCGCGGCGCGACAAGGTCACGATCTTCATCTCGACCCATTTCATGAACGAGGCCGAGCGCTGCGACCGGATCTCGCTGATGCATGCCGGCCGGGTGCTGGCCAGCGCGGCGCCGGCGGCGATCGTGGCCGAGCGCGGCGTGGCGACGCTGGAGCAGGCCTTCATCGCCCACCTGCTGGCGGCGGGTGGTGGCGCCGAGCCATCGACTGGCGCCGCGCTGGTTCAGCCGCTATCCGGGCAGGGTGCCGGCCGTCCGGAACCCTTCGGTCGGTGGCGGCGCGGCCTGCGCCGGATCTACAGCTACAGCTGGCGCGAGGCGCTCGAACTGCGGCGCGACCCGGTGCGCGGCGCGCTGGCGCTGCTGGGCTCGCTGCTGCTGATGTTCGTGATGGGCTACGGCATCAGCATGGATGTCGAGCAGCTGCGCTACGCCGTGCTCGACCGTGACCAGACCGCCCTGAGCCGTGACTACGCGCTGAACCTGTCGGGCTCGAACACCTTCGTCGAACGGCCGCCGCTGCGGGATTACGCCGAGCTGGATCGGCGCCTGCGCAGTGGCGAGCTGTCGCTGGCGCTCGAGATCCCGCCGGGCTTCGCGCGCCGGGTGGCGCGTGGCGAGCCCGCCCAGATCGGGGCCTGGATCGATGGCGCGATGCCGCAGCGCGCCGAGACCGTCGGCGGCTTCGTGCAGGGCCTGCACCAGCATTGGCTGATGCAGCAGTCGCGCCAGCGCACCGGGCTGATGCCGGCCGCGGCTGTCGCGGTCGAGACCCGCTTTCGCTACAACCCCGACATCAAGAGCCTGCCCGCGATGGTGCCGGCGGTGATCCCGCTGCTGCTGCTGCTGCTGCCGGCCATGTTGACGGCGCTGGCCGTGGTGCGCGAGAAGGAGCTGGGCTCTATCATCAACCTCTATGTCACGCCGACCACGCGCACCGAGTTTCTGCTCGGCAAGCAGCTGCCCTATGTCGCGCTGGCGATGGTCAACTTCAGCCTGATGAGCCTGGCCGCCGTCACGGTCTTCGGCGTGCCCATGAGCGGCAGCTTCGCGACACTGACGCTGGCCGCCCTGCTCTACAGCCTGAGCTCGACCGCCATGGGCTTGCTGGCCTCGACGCTGGTGCGCAGCCAGATCGCCGCCATCTTCTTCGCCATGGTCGGCACGCTGATCCCGGCGGTGCAGTTCGCCGGCCTGATCCACCCGGTCTCGTCGCTCGAAGGCGTGGGGCGCTGGATCGGCGAGATCTACCCGGCCAGCCACATGTTCGTGATCAGCCGCGGCGTCTTCAGCAAGGCGCTCGGCTTCAATGACCTGGCGGCTTCCTTCTGGCCGCTGGCGGTCGCCGCGCCGCTGATCCTGGGCCTG
>JBDLVJ010000160.1:0-6995 GCA_039804875.1 Pseudomonadota bacterium
CCGTGCTGCAGGCCCTGCTGGCGGTCAATGAGGGGGTCCGCTTCCTCGGCGTGGGTGACCGGGATCAGGTCATTCATGCCCGCGACGGGGCCGATGCCTATTTCATGGGGTCGGGCTTCGCGGCCTTCATCGGCGAGCCGCAGTGCCTGCCGCTGACCGAGACCCGCCGCTTCGGCGCCGAGATCGCGCAGCCCCTGGCCCGCCTGGCGGGCAAACCCTATCCCAGTCCCGCCGAACTCCACTCCGGGGTGGAGCTGCGCCAGGCCGGCTCGACCGACGAGCTGATCGGCTGGATCCATGACGCCCTGACCCGGCGCCCGGGCCTGCGTCCGGACGCCCCGAGGTCGCAGCTGGCGGTGCTGCTGCGTCATCCCAGCGCCGCGACCGAGCTTGAGCACGGCTTGCGTCGCCGGGCCATCCGCTACCAGAGCGTGGGCTTCACCAGTTATCTGGAGCGGCCGGAAGTCCTGTTCGTGCGCCTGCTGTTCGCGGCGGCGGTCGGGCTGCCGGATCAATTCCGCTCCGTGCTGCTCGGGCCCGCCAAGCGGGCCGCCTGGGAGTTCATCGGTGGCGTCATGCTCGATGCCGACCAGGCCCAGACTGCCTTGGTCGTCGAGCAGGCGTCCCAGCCCAATTTCGTCGAGTTCGTCTTGCCCGCGCTGCTCGGGCAGACCCCGTTGCAGGCGGTCAGCCGGCGGGTGCGGGAGGCCATGCGGCTGGCCGCTTCCGACCGGATCGAGGATCTGCCGCGCGCCATCTCCGCCCTGGACATCCGCCAGCTGGCGCGCCGGGTGCTGGTGCGTGCCGAGGCGGTCGAGGACAGCGAGACTTCCCTGCGGGGGCTGGTGCGCGCGAGCCAGGCCTATGCCTCCATCAGCGAGTTCCTGCGCAGCCTGCTGGCGCATGATCACGATGCCCATGCCGACAAGTGGGCCGGCGAACGCATCGTGCTGTCGAGCATCGAGGCCGCCAAGGGGCTGGAGTTCGAGCATGTCATCATCCCCGATCTCAATCGGACCGATTTCGATGGCGACCGGGCCGATCAGCGCAACCTGTTCTATGTCGCGGCATCCCGTGCCAGGCACCAGTTGACGTTGGTCCATCGTCCGGGCCAGGCCAGTGGCTATCTGCGCCATTTCGCGTCGAGCTGACGCTGAAAACAACAAACCCGCACGGCGGCGGGTTTGTTACTGCTTGACTAGCAGGAGGTGATCCCCGTCAATACGGGGCAGGGCCTTGCGGCGTTCGGTTCAGTGATCGGGACTACTTGCGAAGCGGACCTCCTTTGCCAAAGCTTGTCAGCATCAGCCTGCCCCACCAAGGTGGGCGGCGCTCATCGGGGAAGAAACTGCCCTGCGGCTCCATCTCTTGATCGGAGTCTGGCACCTTTGTGCTCCAACCCCGGACCCGATGTGTCCCACTATACGCTTGCGGCGGCAAGTCGCAAGCAATGGCCCTGAAGGAAGCCGGGTTTTTGCCGTGCCGGAAATCCGGCCTGCCGCGCACCGGCCGGCAGGCGGCGCGCGGGTCAGCTCTTGTCGTGGTCCAGGAACTCGGACAGGCGATGGTCCAGGCCGCCCCAGACGCTGACGCTGGCGAAGTATTCGGCTTCCGCATGCTCTCGCTGTGCGGCGGAATGCCCGCTCGGACCTGCTTTCTTGCCGTGATGGAGCATGGGTTGCAGCTTCCACACGGTCTTGTGGCTGGAGGTGGCTTTGCTGTGCTTCTGATTCATGGGTTGCCTGGTGTCTGGATGCGGAAAGCAAAAAAGCCAGCATGGCAGCTGGCTTTTGCGGACCTTGCAGGTCCTTGAATTTGGCGGAGAGATAGGGATTCGAACCCTAGATACGGTATGAACCGTATACCGGATTTCGAGTCCGGCGCATTCGACCACTCTGCCATCTCTCCGTGTCGAAGACATTATTCTAGCAGCATTTTTCGTCGTTTTTCAAGCGGCGTCGCGCAAGATCTGCAATGCCGTGTCGGCCTCGGCCGCGCCGGCTCCCTCGGCCAGGGTCGCCAGCTCGTGCAGGGCGGGACTGGCGCTCCAGCCCAGGGCCTTGAGCTGGGCGATGGCCTCGCCACACTCCCTGGGCGAGGTCTGGCCCAGGCTTTGCAGCAGCAGGCGGCCCTTGGCATCGGCGAGCTTGAAGTAGAACCGGCCGTCCTTCTCGCGGTATTGCTTGAAGCTCGGCAGCGCGGCCTTGTCGGTCCTGGCCTTGGTCTCGGCGGCGGCTTGCAGCGGGCGCAGGCCGACGGCATGGCGCAGCCTGGCGGCGAACGGCGTCGCGACTGCGCGCGCCTTGATGGCGCCGGCCCGCAGCAGGGCCTCGACCTGTTCCGGGTGGGCCATCAGGCTCTCGTAGGTCGCGCGCATCGGGGCGATCTCGGCATCGATGCGTTCGAACAGGCGCTGCTTGGCCTCGCCCCAGCCGATGCCGTCGGCGTAGGCCTGGGCAAAGGCAGCGCTTTCCTCGGCGCTGGCGAAGGCCTGGTAGATCTGAAACAGCGCCGAGCCCTCGGTGTCCTTGGGCTCGCCGGGCGCCTTCGAGTCGGTCACGATGCCCATGATGAGCTTGCGCAACTGCTCGCGCGGCGCGAACAGCGGGATCGTGTTGTCGTAGCTCTTGCTCATCTTGCGGCCGTCGAGGCCGGGCAGGGTGGCGACGGACTCCTCGATCGCCGCCTCGGGCAGCACGAAATGCTCGCCGTACTGGTGGTTGAAGCTGGCCGCGATGTCGCGCGCCATCTCGATATGCTGGATCTGGTCGCGGCCGACCGGCACCAGATTGGCGTTGAACAGCAGGATGTCGGCCGCCATCAGCACCGGGTACATGAACAGGCCGGCGTTGACGCCATCGTCCGGCTCGGCCCCGGTGGCGGCGTTGCGGTCCAGCATCGCCTTGTAGGCATGGGCCCGGTTCAGCAGTCCCTTGCCGGTCAGGCAGGTCAGGAACCAGGTCAGCTCGGTGATCTCGGGGATGTCGGACTGGCGGTAGAAGGTGACCTTGGTCGGATCGAGGCCGCAGGCGATCCAGGTGGCGGCGATCTCGAGCGTCGAGCGCTGCACGCGCGCCGGATCGCCGGTCTTGATCAGCGCGTGGTAGTCGGCCAGGAACATGAAACTTTCGACATGGCCGAGCCGGCTGGCGCGCACGGTCGGGCGCACGGCGCCGACATAGTTGCCGAGGTGGGGCGTGCCCGAGGTGGTGATGCCGGTGAGAACGCGCAATGGGGAGCTCATGGGAGGGGGCGGGTACGAGGAACGACAGGGAAGGAGGAAGGGCGGGCGTTCAGAGCAGCAGCCAGCGCAGCGGCGTCAGCAGCAGGTCGATCAGGCCGCTGCTGAGGGCCATCAGCGGGCGCAGCCAGAAGCTGCCCACGATGCCGCTGATGACCAGCGCCATCACGATGAAGAAGCCCCAGGGCTCGATGCGCGAGACGGCGACCGCCTGCTTCCAGGGCAGCAGGCCGACCAGGATGCGGCCGCCGTCGAGCGGCGGCAGCGGAAACAGGTTGAAGGCGAACATCACGAGGTTGACGCTGACGCCGGCCATGCACATGCCGAGGAAGAAGCGCTCGCGCACGTCCAGGGCATGCAGCAGCAGCAGCAAGGCGCCCCAGGCCAGCGCCTGCGCGAAGTTGGAGCCCGGTCCGGCCAGCGCGACCCAGACCATGTCGCGCTTGGGGTTGCGCAGCCGGCCGAAATTGACCGGCACCGGCTTGGCATAGCCGAACAGGAAGGTGCCAGCGGTGGCGAAGTAGAGGATCAGCGGCATCAGGAGGGTGCCGACCAGATCGATATGCCTGAGCGGGTTCAGGGTCACGCGGCCCTGGGCCCAGGCCGTGTTGTCGCCGAAATGGCGCGCCGCATAGCCATGCGCGGCCTCGTGCACGGTGATGGCGAACAGCACTGGCAGGGCGTAGATCGCGACGGTCTGGATGATTTGGGCGAAGTCCATGGGGCTATTGTCGCAGGCGGGTTCAGAGGCCGAGCGGCGCCAGCTTGCCACGGCCGGCCCGGATCACCTCGGGCTCGTCACCCGAGCCCATCGGGGTCAGGTCGATCACGCTGGTCGGTTCGAGCGAGCAGGCGCCGGCGTCGATCACGCCCGCCAGTTCAGGCAGGCGCTCGCGGATCTGTTGCGGGTCGTTCAGCGGTTCTTCCTCGCCGGGGGGGATCAGCGTGCTGGCCAGCAGCGGCGCGCCATGCAGCGCCAGCAGCTCCTGCAGCGCCCGGTGCTCGGGCACGCGCAGTCCGATGGTCTTGCGCGAGGGGTGGCTGACGCGCCGCGGCACTTCCTTGCTGGCTTCCAGGATGAAGGTGTAGGGCCCGGGCGTGCCAAGCTTGAGCAGGCGGTATTGCCGGTTGTCGACCCGCGCGTAGCTGGCCAGTTCGCTGAGGTCGCGGCACAGCAGCGTCAGGTGGTGCTTGTCATCGACGCCGCGGATGCGGCGCAGCCGCTCGACCGCCGACTTGTCGTCGAGGTGACAGACCAGCGCGTAGCTGGAGTCGGTCGGCACGGCGAGCACGCCGCCTTTTTCCAGCAACTGCACCGCCTGCTTGAGCAGCCGGACCTGCGGGTTCTCGGGGTGGACTTCGAAATACTGCGACATCTGCCGATTGTCCCACTGGGGGCCGCTGTCCGGGTCAAACTTGACGCGGCAGACGCGCCGCCAGCCAGGCCGCCGTGGCGCCGCAGACCGCGATCAGTGCGATGCCGGCGAGCTCGAGCCGGCCGGGCACATGGGCGAACACCAGCCAGCCCGCCAGCATCGCGAAGCCGATCTGGGCGTAGAGGTAGGGCGCCAGCGTGGCCGCCGGCGCGCGACCGAAGGCCGCGCCGAGGGCGAAATGGCCTAGCGTGCCGGTGGCGCCCGTCAGGCAGAGCAGGGCCCAGGTCTGGCCGTCGGCCGGCGTCTGCCAGATCCAGGGCAGCGCCGCCGTCAGGACCAGCGCCCCGCCCCAGCCAGAATAGAAGTTCAGCGTCATCGCGTGCTCGGTGCGCGCCATGCGGCTGGTCAGGATCTGGTAGGCCGAGTTCGCCAGCGTGCAGCCCAGCGGCAGCAGCAGGGTCCAGCCCGAACTGGCGCCGCCCGGCTGCGCGACCAGCAGCGCGCCGCAGAAGCCGCCCGCGACCAGCAGCCAGCGCAGCGCGCTGACCTGTTCCTGCAGGAAGGTCGCGGCCAGCAGCGTCGTCACCATCGGTGTCAGCATGATGATGGCGGTGAATTCGCCGACCGGCATGTATTTGACGCTGAAGAAGCCCAGCAGGCTGGTGCTCAGCAGCAGCGCCGCGCGCAGCAGGTGCAGTCGCGGATGGGCGGTCTGCAGCGAGCGCCAGCCGCGCGTGGGCAGCACCACTGTGCTCATGATCAGGGCCTGGAACAGGTAGCGGAACCAGATCGCCATCAGCACCGGGAGGCCCAGGCTCAGATACTTGACCGAGGAGTCGAGCGTGGCGAAGCAGGCCACCGCCAGCAGCAGCAGGGCGATGCCCTGCAACGGTCGGGCGGGACTCATGCGGTCTGTATGCGGTCGGCCAGCAGCGTCCAGACCGGGGTCAGCCGGCTCTCGAGCAGGGGCAGGTCGCCGAGGTCGATCCGGCTTTCATCGGGGCTGTGGAAATCGCTGCCGCGCGAGGCGGCCAGGCCGAACTCGAGCGCGAGCTCGGCGTACTTGGGGTATTCGCTCGCGGCGTGGCTGCCGCAGACCACCTCGACACCCTGGCCGCCATGGGCCTTGAATTCGGAGAACAGCGCGTATTCCCGCGTCGGGCCCTGGTCGTAGCGCGCCGGATGCGCGATCACGGCGACGCCGCCGGCCTCGCGGATCCAGCGCACCGCGTCGCCCAGCGCGGCCCAGCGGTGCGGCACGAAGCCGGGCTTGCCGTCGGTCAGGTATTTGCGGAACACCTCGTTGTTGTCGCGGCAGACCCCGGACTCGACCAGGAAGCGCGCGAAATGCGTGCGCGAGATCAGCTCGGGGTTGCCGGCGTACTTGAGCGCGCCCTCGTAAGCGCCCTGGATGCCGACCTTGGCCAGTCCCGCCGCCATGTCCCGTGCCCGCTCGCCGCGCCCGCCGCGCGTGCGCTCCAGGCCGCGCACGAGTGATTCGTTTTCGGGGTCGAAGCCCAGGCCGATGATGTGGACCGTCAGGTCGCAGAAGGTGACCGAGATCTCGACCCCGGTCAGATAGGGCAGCCCCAGCGCCAGCGCCGCAGCGCGGGCGCGTTGCTGGCCGCCGATCTCGTCATGGTCGGTCAGCGACCACAGCTCGACCCCGCGCGTCTTGGCGCGTTCGGCCAGGATTTCGGGCTCCAGCGTGCCGTCGGACAGGGTGGAGTGGCAATGCAGGTCGGCGTTGAGAATGGTCACCGGATCATTCTAATGCTGCAGGGCAACATCGGTTCGGCCACCGTCGCGACGGTCAGGTTGACAGCAGGGGCTTGTCCGTCGCCCTGGCCGCCGGGGCCGGCGGCTACACTCGCTGGCGTGTCACTGTTCAAATCCGCCTCACTCGTCTCCCTGCTGACCCTGGCCTCGCGCATCACGGGCCTGGCGCGGGAGTTGCTGATCGCCTCCAGCTTCGGCGCCAGCGCGCTGACCGACGCCTTCAACGTCGCCTTTCGCATTCCCAACCTGCTGCGGCGCCTGTTCGCCGAGGGCGCCTTCAGCCAGGCCTTCGTGCCGGTACTGGCCGCCAGCCGCGCCAGGGATGGCGATGACGCGACGCGCCAGCTGATCGACCAGGTCGCGACCCTGCTGGCGGTCGCGCTGACCTTGACCTGCGTCCTGGGCGTGGCGGCCGCGCCGGTGCTGGTCTGGCTGATGGCCTCGGGCCTGCAGCAGGACCCGCATGGCTTCAACGTCGCGGTGGTGCTGACGCGCTGGATGTTTCCCTACATCGGCTTCATGTCGGGGGTCGCGCTGGCCGCCGGCATCCTGAACACCTGGAAGCGCTTCGCGGTGCCGGCCGCGACGCCGGTGCTGCT
>JBDLVJ010000161.1:0-13590 GCA_039804875.1 Pseudomonadota bacterium
ACCGATCTTGCCGGTACGGGCGGCACCTTCGATCGCCTCGATGACACGCTCGACGACAGCGTCGTCGACGGCCGCCTCGACCTTCACCTTGGGCAGGAAGTCGACGACATATTCGGCACCACGGTACAACTCGGTGTGGCCCTTCTGGCGCCCGAAGCCCTTGACTTCGGTCACGGTGATGCCCTGCACGCCGATCTGGGACAGCGCCTCGCGCACCTCGTCGAGCTTGAAGGGTTTGATGATGGCGGAAATCAGTTTCATGACCGGCCTTTCTGTTGGCGTTGATGCGATGCCCGACTCATGCAGGGAACGTGCCAGCCAGCCGCAGCGCCCGGGCGGCCGCTAAAAGCCCCCCGATCCGCCCGTCGCCGGCTAAGATGAAACCGTTGCCGCATTGAATTCACCAATCTGGTGCAATACGGGATCTTGCACCGAAGGCAAGCCCGCGCGGACAGGGAGGACGCCGAGATGAGTCTTGCTTTGGTGCAAAGCCGCACTCTGTTGGGGCTGCAGGCGCGGCCGGTGCAGGTCGAGGTGCATCTGGCCAACGGCCTGCCCAGCTTCACGCTGGTCGGACTGGCCGACACCGAGGTCAAGGAAGCGCGCGAGCGGGTGCGCTCGGCGATCCAGAACAGCGGACTCGAATTCCCCGGCAACAAGCGCATCACGGTCAACCTGGCGCCGGCCGACCTGCCCAAGGACTCGGGCCGCTTCGACCTGCCGATCGCGCTCGGCATCCTGGCCGCCAGCGGACAGATCGATGCCAGCCGGCTGGCCGGACATGAATTCGCCGGCGAGCTCTCGCTCGGCGGCGAGCTGCGGGCCATACGTGGCGCGCTGGCCATGGGACTGGCGCTGCGCCAGGCCGGTGCGGCCGCCGCCAGCCGGCTGGTGCTGCCGCCCGACAGCGCCGAGGAAGCGGCACTGGCCCGGGGCGCCCAGGTCTGGCGCGCGCGCCATCTGCTCGACGTGGCGCGCCAGTTCGCGCCGGCAGGCAGCGCGTTGGCCGAAGCCGCCGCCGATGACGACGGCTGGCACCGGATCGAGGCCGAGACCCTGCGGCCCGCCGCCATCGGCCCCGACCTGGCCGATGTCAGGGGCCAGGCGGCGGCGCGGCGCGCGCTCGAGATCGCCGCGGCTGGCGGTCACAGTCTGCTGCTGATCGGAGCGCCCGGCTCGGGCAAGTCCATGCTGGCGCAACGCCTGGCGGGCCTGCTGCCGCCACTGAGCGACGAGGAAGCACTCGAAAGTGCGGCGGTGGCCTCGCTGGCCGGGCGCTTCATCTTCGAGCGCTGGGGATCGCGTCCGACCTGCGCGCCGCACCACAGCGCCAGCGCAGTGGCCCTGGTCGGCGGCGGCTCACCACCGCGCCCGGGCGAGATCTCGCTCGCGCACCATGGCATCCTGTTCCTCGACGAACTGCCCGAGTTCCCGCGCAGCGCGCTCGAGGCCTTGCGCGAACCACTCGAATCCGGCCTGATCCGGATCTCGCGCGCGGCGCGCCAGACCGAGTTTCCGGCCCGCTTCCAGCTCGTCGCGGCCATGAATCCCTGCCCCTGCGGCTATCGGGGCTCGAGCGTGAAGGCCTGCCGCTGCACGCCGGACCAGGTCGCGCGCTACCAGGGCAAGCTCAGCGGCCCGCTGCTCGACCGCATCGACCTGCAGGTCGAGGTGCCGGCCTTGCCGGCGCAGGAACTGCTCGGCGCGGTGCCCGGCGAAGCAAGCGCTCGGGTGCGCGAGCGCGTGCTGGCCGCGCGCGATCGGGCCGAACGCCGCCAGGGCCAGTCCAACCAGCAGCTCGAGGGCAGCATGCTGGCGCGCCACGCCGCACTGGACGACACCGCGACGCAGTTTCTGCAGAAGGCGGCCAGCCGGCTCGGCTGGTCGGGCCGCGCGACGCACCGGGCGCTGCGCGTCGCGCGCACGATCGCCGACCTGGCCGGCTCGGAGCGGATCGAGGTCGCGCATCTGGCCGAGGCGATGCAGTACCGCCGGGGGCTGATCGGCGGCGATTGAAACGCCGACGGCCGGAGCTTCCTCCGGCCGTCTGGTCGCCATCAATGGCGGGACCATGCCGCCACTGGCTTACAGGTTCGGCGCCAGCAGCCGCTCGAGCTCGGCCTCGCTCATGTCACGACGAGCCGCCATGTCCTGCAGCTGGTCATGGCCGATCTTGCCGACGTTGAAGTAGCAACTCTCGGGATGGGCGAGGTAGAAGCCGCTGACGCTGGCCGCCGGCGTCATCGCCAGGCTGTCGGTCAGGCCCATGCCGATGTCCTCGCAATGCAGCAGGTCGAACATGGCGCGCTTGACGGAATGGTCCGGGCAGGCCGGGTAGCCGGGCGCCGGGCGTATGCCCTGGTACTGCTCGGCGATCAGCTGCTCGCGACTCAGCGCCTCGTGCGGGCAATAGCCCCAGAGGTCGGTGCGCACGCGCTGGTGCAGGCATTCGGCGAAGGCCTCGGCCAGGCGGTCGGCCAGCGCCTTGAGCATGATCGCGCTGTAGTCATCCTGCGCCGCCTCGAAGGCCTGGGCCCGCTTGTCGGCGCCGATACCGGCCGTGACCGCGAACAGGCCGACGTAATCGGCGACGCCGCTGCCCTGGGGCGCGACGAAGTCGGACAGGCAGCGGCTCGGGCGCAGCACCGGCTTGCCATCCGGACCGTCGATTTCCTGCTTCTCGGTCTGCTGGCGCATGCCATGCCAGGTCAGCGCGACCTGGCTGCGGCCCTCGTCGGCATAGAGCTCGATGTCGTCGCCGACGCTGTTGGCCGGATACAGCCCCAGCACCGCGTTGGCGCTGAGCCAGCGGCCTTCGACGATCTTCTTGAGCATGAGCTGGGCGTCGGCAAACACGCGCCTGGCCTGCTCGCCGACGATCTCGTCGTCCAGAATCGCGGGGTAAGGCCCGGCCAGATCCCAGGTCTGGAAGAACGGGGCCCAGTCGATGTACTGGGCCAGTTCGGCCAGGTCGAAGTTCTTGAACAGGCGCCGGCCGGTGAACTTGGGCGCCACCGGTGCGTAGGCATCCCAGTCGATCGGGGTCTTGTTGGCACGCGCCTTGGCCAACGGCCAGAGCGGGATCTGCTTCTTGTTGGCGTGCTGCTGGCGCACCTTGTCATAGTCGGCAGCGAGTTCGGTCAGGTAGGCATCCTTGCCGTCGCCGAGCAGGCCCTGCGCCACCGCCACGCTGCGCGAGGC
The DNA here is from genome assembly GCA_039804875.1 of Pseudomonadota bacterium. GTDB lineage: Bacteria > Pseudomonadota > Gammaproteobacteria > Burkholderiales > Burkholderiaceae_C > Malikia. The sequence continues at coordinate 3,202 of JBDLVJ010000161.1, forward strand.
ATCGGGCCCATAGACCACCGGACCGCTGTAGTGCGGCGCGATCTTGACCGCGGTGTGCACGCGCGAGCAGGTCGCGCCACCGATCAGCAGCGGGATGGCACGCTCGCGGAACCAGGGGTCCTTCTCCATCTCGGCGGCGACATACTGCATCTCCTCCAAGCTGGGCGTGATCAGTCCCGACAGGCCGACGATGTCGGCGTTGACTTCCTTGGCCTTGGCCAGGATCTCGTGGCAGGGCACCATCACGCCCATGTTGACGACATCGAAGTTGTTGCACTGCAGGACGACGGTCACGATGTTCTTGCCGATGTCGTGCACATCGCCCTTGACGGTCGCGATCACGATCTTGCCCTTGGACTTGACGTCGCCACCGGCGGCCTGCAGGCGCAGCTTTTCTTCCTCGATGTAGGGCACGAGGTGGGCCACGGCCTGCTTCATGACGCGGGCCGACTTGACCACCTGGGGCAGGAACATCTTGCCCTGGCCGAACAGGTCGCCGACCACGTTCATGCCGTCCATCAACGGGCCCTCGATCACGTGCAGCGGGCGGCCGCCGTCGGCCTTGAGCGCCTGCCACATCTCCTCGGTGTCCTCGGTGATGAACTCGTTCTGGCCCAGCACCAGCGCGTGCTTGAGGCGCTCGCGCACCGGCAGCGCGCGCCAGGCGTACTTGGCGCTGTCGTCCCTGGCCGCGCCCTTGACACTCTCGGCGATCTCAAGCAGGCGCTCGGTCGAATCCGGACGGCGGTTCAGCACCACGTCCTCGACCCGCTCGCGCAACTCGGTATCGAGCTCGTCGTAGACACCGACCATGCCAGCGTTGACGATGCCCATGTCCATGCCGGCCTGGATCGCGTGGTACAGGAAGACGGTGTGGATGGCCTCGCGCACCGGCTCGTTGCCGCGGAAGCTGAAACTCACGTTGGACACGCCACCGCTGACCTTGGCGCCCGGCAGGTTCTGCTTGATCCAGCGCGTGGCGTTGATGAAGTCGACCGCGTAGTTGTCATGCTCCTCGATGCCGGTGGCGATCGCGAAGATGTTGGGATCAAAGATGATGTCCTCGGGCGGGAAACCGACCTCGTCGACCAGGATGCGATAGGCCCGCTCGCAGATCTCGACCTTGCGCTGGTAGGTGTCAGCCTGGCCTTTTTCGTCGAAGGCCATCACGACGGTGGCGGCGCCGTAGCGTCGGATCAGCCTGGCCTGACGCTTGAACTCCGCCACGCCCTCCTTCATGCTGATCGAGTTGACCACGCCCTTGCCCTGCACGCAGCGCAGGCCGGCCTCGATCACGCTCCACTTGGAGCTGTCGATCATGACCGGCACGCGCGCGATGTCGGGCTCGCTCGCCATCAGGTTCAGGAAGCGCACCATCGCGGCCTGGCTGTCGAGCATGGCCTCGTCCATGTTGACATCGACGATCTGGGCGCCGTTCTCGACTTGCTGGCGCGCCACGGCGAGCGCCTGCTCGTACTGGCCGTTGAGGATCATGCGCGCGAACGCCTTCGATCCGGTGACGTTGGTGCGCTCGCCGATGTTGACGAACAGGCTGCCCTCGCCGATCACGAGCGGCTCGAGGCCGGACAGCAGCATGGGCGGGACAAGAGGGACAGCCGCGGCGGCGGCCAGCTGGGATTGGTTCATGATGTGGGGCACGGCGCCGACATGGAGAGGGAGGATCACCAGGTCGGCACGATTAAAGGGGGAACCCAAGTCTGACGCCACGACGGGCCGATGGCCGACCAGCGATAATTGGGCGCTGCAGCGCTTGTTGGGAAAGTGCAATTTTATTCGAGCCAACTCCAGCCCGGCCACCTTCTTCTCGGCTGATCCTCTCGCCCTGCCTCCAGCAATAGGCACAGAACCTGAGTCCAGATCTTGGCATGAACCCTGAGTACCGCCACTCCACCCTCCAATGCCTGACCGCGATCGCCCAGCACCACGGCATCCAGGCGCTGCCCGAGCGGCTGGTGCATGAATACGCGCTCGATGCCAGCGAGCCCGACGACAAGCTGCTGCTGCGCATGGCGGGCGAGCTGGGCTTCAAGGCGCAGCGGGTCGATTCCAGCTGGGACGAGCTGGTCACGCTCAAGGACATCTTTCCGCTGCTGGCGCGTCGGCGCGACGGCAGCTCGGTCATCATCGCGGGCGTGCAGCCGGGCGACCACGGCCCGAGGCTGGCCGTGCTCGATCCGCTGGCCGGCAGCGGCCAGATCGGTCTGGTCGAGCAGGCCGACTTCCTGGCCAGCTGGTCCGGCACGCTGGTGCTGCTCAAGCGCCAGCACAAGCTGCTCGACGAGAACCAGCCCTTCGGGCTGCGCTGGTTCATCCCCGAGATCCTGCGCCAGCGCAAGGCCTTCCGCGACATCGCGATCACCGCCGTCATGCTGCAGCTGCTCGGCATGGGCATGCCGATCTTCTCGCAGCTGATCATCGACAAGGTGCTGGTGCACGAGAGCTACTCGACCCTGGCCGTGCTGACAGTGGCCATCGTCGGCGTGCTGCTGTTCGAGGCCGGCTTCGGCTTCATGCGTCAAACCCTGCTGCTGCACGCCACCAACGTGATCGACATCCGGCTGGCGCGGCGCACCTTCGGCAAGCTGCTGTCGCTGCCGATCGAGTATTTCGAGAGCCACACCGCCGGCGTCATCGTGCGCCACATGCAGCAGGTGCAGGCGATCCGGGGCTTCCTGACCGGCCAGCTGTTCTTCACCGCGCTCGACGCCACCGGGCTGATCCTGTTCATCCCGCTGCTGGTGTCCTACAGCGGCAAGCTCGCGGCGGTGGTGTTCGGCTTCTCGGCGCTGATGGCGCTGGTCGTGGTGCTGCTGATCAAGCCCTTCAACACCCGACTGCAGGCGCTCTACAACGCCGAGGGCACGCGCCAGTCGATGCTGGTCGAGACCATCCACGGCATGCGCACCGTCAAGTCGCTGGCGATCGAGCCCAAGCAGCGCAAGCTCTGGGACCAGTACTCGGCCACCAGCATCCAGATGCATTTCGGCGTCGGGCGCATGTCGATCGCCGCCAGCACCGTGACCCAGCTGCTGGAAAAGCTCATGATGGTCAGCGTGATCGCGCTCGGCGCGCTCGATGTCTTCAGCCTGGAGCTGACCGTCGGCGCGCTGATCGCGTTCCAGATGATGTCGAATCGCGTGGTCGGCCCGCTGGTGCAGATCGTCGGTCTGGTGCACCAGTACCAGGAAACCGCGCTGTCGGTGAAGATGCTCGGCGAAGTCATGAACCACCCGCCCGAGCGCAAGTCCTCGGGCGGCCTGCGCCCGGCGTTCAAGGGCCAGATCGCGCTCGACGGCGTGACCTTCCGCTACCCTGGCACCACCTCGACCGCGCTCGACCGCATCACCCTCAACATCGCGCCCGGCACCGTGGTCGGCGTGGTCGGGCGCAGCGGATCGGGCAAGACCACCTTCACGCGCCTGATCCAGGGCCTCTATCCGGTGCAGGAGGGCGTGGTGCGCTTCGACGGCATCGACATCCGTGAAATCGACCTCGCCCACCTGCGCCGCAGCATCGGCGTGGTGCTGCAGGACAACTTCATGTTCCGTGGCAGCGTGCGCGAGAACATCGCGATGGCGCGTCCCGACGCCAGCTTCGAGCAGATCGTGGCCGCCGCCCAGGCCGCTGGCGCCGACGAGTTCATCGAGCGCCTGCCACAGGGCTACGACACCCTCCTGGAAGAAAACGCCGGCAACCTGTCGGGCGGCCAGCGCCAGCGGCTGGCGATCGCGCGCGCGCTGCTGCCCTCGCCGCGCATCCTGATCCTCGACGAGGCCTCCAGCGCGCTCGACCCCGAGAGCGAGGCCATCTTCATCCGCAACCTCGGTCGCATCGCGGCCGGTCGCACGGTCATCATCGTCAGCCACCGCCTGTCCACCCTGGTCCACGCCGACCAGATCTTCGTCTTCGAGCGCGGCCATCTGGATGATGCCGGCCCCCACGGCGCCCTGCTGGGCCGCTGCGAGCCCTACACCGACCTATGGAACCAGCAAACCAGCCACCTATGAAACCCGTCCAGGCGGGTGGCAAGACCAGCGCCTGGAGGGTGGCCTTCCTGCCCGACGCCGACGCGCTCGAACGCAAGCCCCTGCCAGGCGGCTTGACGGCCACCCTCTACCTGCTGGTCGGACTGATCGTCGCCGCCATCGTCTGGGCCAGCTGGTTCGAGGTCGATCAGGTCGTGACCGCGCGCGGCAAGCTGGTGACGGCCCAGCCCAACATCGTGCTGCAGCCGCTCGAGACCGCGCAGATCAGCGCGCTCAAGGTCCAGGCCGGCCAGATCGTCAAGAAGGGCCAGGTGCTGGTCGTGCTTGACCCGACCTTCATCACCGCCGACCTGACCCAGGCCCAGGACCGACTCAAGAGCCTGGACGCCGAGGTCCAGCGCGTCGAGCAGGAACTGGCCGGCAAGGCCGCCGCGTCACAGGGCCAGAACCGGGACCAGCAGCTGCAATCGCAACTGCAAGGCGAACGCTTGGCCAGCTACCAGGCGCGGCTGCTGCGCCTCAACGAGAGCATCGAGCGCAACAAGGCCGCCATCGTCACCAATGCCCAGGACATCCAGAGCCTGGAAGGCCGCGTCAAGTCGCTGCGCGAGATCGAATCGATGAACGAACAGCTGACACAGCAGCAGTTCCAGTCGAACATGAAGCTGCTCGAAAGCCGCGAGCGGCGCCAGGAGGTCGAACGCGAGCTGATCAGCACGCGCAACCGCAGCATCGAACTCAAAAAACAGCTGGCCGAGGCCGAGGCCGAGAAAGCCAGCTTCAGCCGCGAGTGGCGCCAGAAATCGACCGAGGAACTGGTGGCCGTGCGGCGCGAGCGCGACAGCGTGGCCGAACAGGTCAAGAAGGCCGAGCGCCGCAGCCGCCTGATCGAGCTGGTCGCCCCGAGCGACGCCGTGGTGCTCGAGATCGCCGCGCGCTCGACCGGCTCCATCATCCGCGAGGCCGAGCCGCTGGTCACGCTGGTGCCGCTGGGCGAAACCCTGGAGGCCGAGGTGCAGATCGAGGCCCAGGATGTCGGCTACGTCAAGCTCGACGACCCGGTGCGCCTGAAGATCGACGCCTTCCCGTTCCAGAAGCACGGCCTGATCAAGGGCAAGCTGGAAAGGCTCGGCCGCGATGCCTTCACCCAGCAAGCCGGCCAGAACGGCACGCCCTACTACCTGGGCCGCGCCAAGCTGGAGCAGAACGAGCTGCGCAACCTGCCGCGCAACGCGCCGCTGATCCCCGGCATGACGCTGAGCGCCGAGATCGTGGTCGGCAAGCGCTCGGTCATGTCCTATGTGATGTACCCGATCATGCGCGGATTGAGCGAGGCGGCCAGGGAGCCGTGAAGCTTTGTTGCGTAATTCAAGCGAAGGGCGCACTGCCCCAGACCCCAGACGCAGTTATCCCACGCGCACCGTCTCGGGCAGGCAGAACGGCATGATTTGGCCCGTCAGTGCGGCTACCGGGTGAGGCCCGCCGCGTCCCTCGGTCCAAATTGAGAATTGCTGGGACCTTGAGCGTCTTCTGGCGGCGGCAGACCTTACTGTAGTCAGGCACCCGCCACGACAGACCAGCGAGCTTGAGCAGGCTTTCGACCATCCCCATGGCCCGCCTCAAGACCAGACCGAACAGGCCCTTGATCGTCAGACAGAACTGGATCGCCGCGTCCGAGAACGACGGCGGACGGCCGCGCTTGCCGCTGGCAAGGCCCGACCACGGCAGATCACGAGTGCGCCGCGGTACCTATTGGGGTCCTCTGCACCAGCAACCGCCAGCCTCATCTCGCTTACCAGTAAACTGCCTCGCATGAAGTCCACGCCCACTCTCTCAATCGAACCACCGCTACTGGCGACAGTGGAGGCGTGCCATACAGTCGTCCGCAAGTCGTAGGGTCTGGTGCAGGAGATGAGGCAGCGACTGCAAGTGCTCGAAGAGCAAGTCAAGCTGAACTCGCGTACCTCCTCGAAGCCACGTCGAGCGATGGACCGGGGCGCGGCTCACGCCCGTCCAAGCCCAGGATTTGGCACAAGGGGAGCCACCCGGCGATGCTGCCCAGTGATGAGGTGGAGCAGGTCTTGTGCAAGCCCGAGCTGCGAGGCCCGCAGTACAGAGGCGAAGTGCTCATAGAAGCTGAAAAACCGATTCGGCATCAGGTTTTCTATCTGCCGCCTATCAAACCGCAAGTGATGGAAGCACTTACCCCTCTTGATCCGAGTACAAGGGTGGCAGGATAAATCGGCATCGCGAAGCGCTCATCCGTAGACGTGGCGCAGGTGGATGCCAGCATAATCAGACAAATTATTGCTTTGCCAATAAAAATGTTTTTAATTAAAATAGCATCTGGTGCTTCTTTTCAGTCACAGGAAAAAGAAACCCTGCTTCATGCCGCTGAAAAGTCTGGAAATCACTTCCCCTACAGTTGCCGGACAGGTCGCTGCAGTAGTTGCAAGTGCAAAGTGATCAGCGGCTCCAGTATCGCTCTATCCGAAGAACTAGGCTTGACCGAAGCAGAAAAAGGCGAAGGCTGGATTCTGAGCTGCGTCCGATCTGCCTCCAGCGACATGGTGTTGGAAGTTGAAGATCTGGGTGGAGTGAATTTTCCTGTGGCCAAGACCATTCCGTGTCGGATCCAGGAGCTGAACCGCTTGGCAGACGATGTCATGCAAGTCCGCTTGCGTCTACCGCCGACCGCTGACTTTTCGTACTTGCCAGGGCAGTACATTGATGTGATCGGCCCAGCCGGCATACGCAGAAGCTACTCACTGGCCAACGCCCAGTCTTCCGACAAACATCTGGAACTTCACATACGCGCTGTGCCTGATGGCGCCATGAGTGAGTACTGGTTTCAGCAAGCCAAAGTCAATGACCTGCTGCGTCTGAATGGTCCGCTGGGTACCTTCTTCCTGCGGCAGGTCGCAGGTCTGGATCTGGTATTTCTGGCTACGGGCACTGGCATCGCCCCTGTCAAGTCCATGCTTGAAAGCATGAGCGCCTTGTCGGCGAACCAGCAACCCCGTTCGGTCACCGTCTACTCGGGTGGACGCAAACCCCAAGACCTGTACTGTGACGTGTCTGCATTCTCAGGTTCGGCTCGATATATACCAGTGCTGTCGCAGGCTGACGAAACCTGGTCTGGCGCCCGTGGCCACGTGCAACAGCAATTGCTCAAGGACATGCCAAACTTGAGTCAAGCCGTGGTGTATGCCTGCGGCTCCGATGCCATGATCCATGGCGCCAAAACCCTATTTGACAGTGCCGGCTTACCGACACACCGTTTTCACTCCGATGCGTTCGTCTGTTCGGCGTCGGTCTAATTCATTTCAAGGTTGATCTCATGAAGGCAGTGATTCTCGCAGGTGGTTTTGGTACGCGTTTGAGCGAAGAAACCTCACTACGACCCAAGCCCATGGTTGAAATCGGCGGCAAGCCCATTCTTTGGCACATCATGAAGATGTACTCCTATCATGGAATCAATGATTTCGTGGTTTGCTGTGGTTACAAGGGATACCTGATCAAGGAATACTTCGCTAACTACTTCCTCCACATGTCGGATGTCACCTTCGACATGCGCAACAATCGGATGGAGGTACACCAAAAGCGTGCTGAACCCTGGAATGTCACGCTGATCGACACAGGTGACAACTCCATGACGGGTGGCCGACTCAAGCGTGTGGCCGACTATGTCCGTAACGATGAAGCCTTCTGCTTTACTTATGGCGATGGTGTCAGCGACATCGACATCAGCGCCACCATCAAGTTCCACCGCATCCACGGCAAGGCTGCGTCACTAACTGCGACGTACCCGCCCGGTCGTTTTGGTGCTCTGGACATCCAAGGCAATCAAATCATGCAGTTCATGGAGAAGCCCAAAGGCGATGGCGCCATGATTAACGGTGGATTCTTCGTGCTGTCACCGCGTGTACTGGAGTACCTCGATGGCGATGCCACCGTTTGGGAACAGCAGCCGTTGCAGCGTCTAGCTGCCGAGGGTGAACTTATGGCCTACGAACACCACGGTTTCTGGCAACCCATGGACACGCTGCGCGACAAGCATCTGCTGGAAGAACTCTGGACCAGTGGCAAAGCTCCCTGGAAAAAGTGGGATTGAAATGACTCACCAGCAAACCAACCCCGCATTCTGGCAAGGCAAACGGGTCCTGCTGACGGGTAATACCGGTTTCAAGGGCAGCTGGCTCAGCCTGTGGTTGCAGTCCATGGGAGCCGTCATCCGTGGCGTGGCACTTGAGCCCCCGACCGAACCGGCTCTGTTCAAGGTAGCCCGGGTCGCCGAGGGGATGGAGCATCGGATCGCCGACATCCGGGACTACGCCGCCATCCAGACGCTGGTGCACGAATTCCAGCCAGAAATCGTGATCCACATGGCAGCCCAGCCGCTGGTGCGCCTGTCGTACCAGCAGCCGATCGAGACCTATGCCACCAACGTGATGGGGACGGTCCATCTGCTGGAAGCGGCACGACACGCCGGCTCGGTGCGCGTCATCGTCAACATCACGACGGACAAGTGCTACGAGAACCGCGAGTGGGTCTGGGGTTACCGTGAAGACGAGCCGATGGGCGGTCACGACCCCTACTCCAACAGCAAGGGCTGCGCGGAACTGGTCAGCAGCGCCTACCGCAGGTCCTTTCTGAAGGACGCCGGCATCGCGATGGCCACGGCCAGGGCTGGCAACGTGATCGGTGGTGGCGACTGGGCGGCTGACCGCCTGGTGCCCGACATCCTGCGCGCATTGGAAAAGCGCGAACCCGTGCTGATCCGCAACCCGCATGCGATCCGCCCTTGGCAGCATGTGCTGGAACCGCTGTCGGGTTATCTGCTGCTAGCCGAGCGTCTTTATGAGCACGGTCAGGTCGACGCCGAGGGCTGGAACTTCGGCCCCCGCGACGAGGATGCCCGTCCCGTGCAGTGGATCGTCGAGCATCTCTGTGAGAATTGGGGCCATGGGGCCAGCTGGTCCTTGCAGCCTGGCGAGCATCCGCACGAAGCCAATTTCCTGAAGCTGGACATCTCCAAAGCGCGCCAGCGCCTGCACTGGACACCGCGCTGGTCACTGGAAACCGCGCTCACCCGTATCACCGACTGGCACCAGGCCTGGCTGGCCAATCAAGACATGCGCGCTTTCTGCCTGCAACAAATCTCTCAATATCAAGCTGACGTATGAGCACTTCCACCGTTACCTTCCAACCCAAGTTGGACAAGCTGCGCAGCCAGATCAGCGAACTGGTCCAGCAATACGCTGACATCGCGTATGCCACCAAGCCCTTCGTTCCCGGCCAGAGCGCCGTCCCGGTATCCGGCAAGGTCATCGGTGCCAAGGAACTACAGCTGATGGTTGACGCCTCGCTCGACGGCTGGCTGACCACCGGCCGCTTCAACGCGATGTTCGAGCAGCGCTTGGCGGAATTCCTGGGCGTCAAGTACCTGATCACGGTCAACTCGGGCTCGTCGGCCAACCTGGTGGCCTTCTCCACGCTGACCAGCCCCAAGCTGGGCGAGCGCGCCATCAAGCAGGGGGACGAAGTCATCGGCGTTGCCGCCGGCTTCCCGACAACGGTCAATCCGATCCTGCAGTTCGGCGCAGTGCCGGTGTTCGTCGACGTGGACCTGGCCACGCACAACATCGATGCGTCAAAGATCGAGGCCGCGATCACCCCCAAGACCAAGGCCATCATGCTGGCCCACAGCCTGGGCAACCCGTTCAACCTGGACGTGGTCACCGCGCTGTGCAAGAAGCACAACCTGTGGCTGGTCGAAGACTGCTGCGACGCCCTGGGCGCCAGCTACAACGGCCAGCTGGTGGGCACCTTCGGCGACATCGCCACCTTGAGCTTCTACCCCGCGCACCACATCACGATGGGCGAAGGCGGCGCGGTGTTCACCAACAACGCCGAGCTGAAGCTGATCGCCGAGTCCTTCCGCGATTGGGGCCGCGACTGCTACTGCCCGCCCGGCAAGGACAACACCTGCGACAAGCGCTTCTGCTGGACCAAGAAGGAACTGGGCGGCGACCTGCCAGACGGCTACGACCACAAGTACACCTACAGCCACCTCGGTTACAACCTGAAGATCACTGACATGCAGGCCGCCTGCGCGCTGGCGCAGATGGACCGTGTGGACGAATTCATCGCCAAGCGGCGCGCCAACTTCACCTACCTCAAGAACCGCCTCGCCAATGTCGAGCAGTTCCTGCACCTGCCGGAAGCCACGCCCAACTCGGAGCCGTCCTGGTTCGGTTTCCCGCTGGTGCTCAAGGAAACGGCAGGCGTGAAGCGTACCGACCTGATCAACTTCCTGGAACAGAACAAGATCGGCACCCGCCTGCTGTTCGCCGGCAACCTGACCAAGCAGCCCTACATG
>JBDLVJ010000162.1:0-4896 GCA_039804875.1 Pseudomonadota bacterium
CATCTGTTTGCCCCGCCGACTTCGGCTGCGGCCATCCCCCCGATTCAGCCCCATTTACGCTGGCACCCAGGCCCTACAATCTTGTCGACAGCCGAAGGCAGGACCCGCGCCGACCAGCGCACAACCGCGAGCAACACCATGACCTCATTCAACCCGCCTTTCGAGATTCACGTCCATGGTGACATCCTCCTGCGCGACGAGGTGGATTACAAGACCCTGCAGGAAGCGCTCAAGCCGCTGTGGAAGTACACCGGCGCCAAGACCCTGCTCGAGGCCGCCCCGAGCTTCTACGAGGACGAGCCCGGCATCCGCTTCGACCCCAAGGAGCATCTGCTGCAGCTGTGCTGGAGCGTCGAGGGCGACGAGGATTTCCGCCACGCGCTCGACGAGGTCTGCATGGGGCTGAACGAAATCGCGGCCTCCGGCGCGGCGATCGAGGTCTCGTTCTACGACCTCGAGTTCGACGAGGAGGAAGCGCCGCCCGAGGCCGAGGCGCGCGACGACTTCCTGCTGCTCTTCGTCGGCCCGAATCCGGCCGCCATCATGCAGATCCAGCGCGACTTGCTGGTGCAGGACGTGGTGCATCTGATGGAACGCCATTTCGATGGCTCCGAACTCGGCGAGGTGGTCGGCGCGATCGACAAGCTGTTCACCGGCCGCTTCGACGACCTGATCAGCTCGATGCAGCTCGGCCGTCCGCCGCGCGGCGGCAACGGCCCCGCCGGCGGTCATGGCGGCCCGCGCAAGCCGCGCCACCTGCACTGAATCCTCGGTCGGCCCGGGCATTTCGAGCCGGCGGACTGGACAGCAAAAAGCCCCTGCCGGTGATCGGCAGGGGCTTTTTGCCTGGGGCGCCCGCAACGGGCGCCACCCGCCTCAGCTGGCCGAGATCGCGATGCCCTTGAACTCGCCGCTGGCGATGCGCTGTTGCCATTCGGCCGGGCCGCTGGCGTGCACGTTGGCGCCGCTGGAATCCACGGCGACGGTGACCGGCATGTCCTTGACATCGAACTCGTAGATCGCTTCCATGCCGAGGTCGGCGAAGCCCACCACCTGGGCCGACTTGATCGCCTTGGCCACCAGGTAGGCGGCGCCACCGACGGCCATCAGGTAGGCGCTCTGGTTGTCCTTGATCGCCTGGATGGCGACCGGGCCGCGCTCGGACTTGCCGATCATCGAGATAAGGCCGGTTTGCTCCAGCATCATGCGGGTGAACTTGTCCATCCGGGTGCGGGTGGTCGGGCCGGCCGGGCCGACGACCTCGTCGCGCACCGGATCGACCGGACCGACGTAGTAGATCACGCGGTTGGTGAAGTCCACCGGCAGCGGCTCGCCCTTGGCCAGCATGTCGGCGATGCGCTTGTGCGCGGCGTCACGCCCGGTCAGCATCTTGCCGTTGAGCAGCAGCTTCTGGCCGACTTTCCAGCCCGCCACTTCTTCCTTGCTCAGGGTGTCGAGGTTGACGCGGGTGGCCGACTGGGTATCGGGCGTCCAGGTCACGGCCGGCCAGTCTTCCAGCTTGGGCGGCTCGAGCCTGGCCGGGCCGGAGCCGTCGAGGTGGAAATGGCAGTGGCGGGTCGCGGCGCAGTTCGGCACGATCGCGACCGGCAGGTTGGCGGCGTGGCAGGGGTAGTCCAGCACCTTCACGTCGAGCACCGTGGTCAGGCCGCCCAGGCCCTGCGCACCAATCCCGAGTGCGTTGACCTTCTCGTACAACTCCAGGCGTAGCTGTTCGGGACGGGTCAGCGTGGCGCCGCCCTGGGCCTTGGCGATCAGCTCGTGGATGTCGACCGGAGCCATGATCGACTCCTTGGCCAGCAGCATGGCCTTCTCGGGCGTGCCGCCGATGCCGATGCCGAGGATGCCCGGCGGGCACCAGCCCGCGCCCATGGTCGGCACGGTCTTGAGGATCCAGTCGACCAGATCATCGGACGGATTCAGCATCGCGAACTTGGCCTTGGCTTCCGAGCCGCCGCCCTTGGCCGCGCAGATCACCTCGACCTGGTCGCCCGGGACGATCTCGAAATGCACCACGGCCGGGGTGTTGTCCTTGGTGTTGCGGCGCGCGCCGGCCGGGTCGGCCAGCACCGAGGCCCGCAGCGGATTGTCGGGATTGGCATAGGCGCGGCGCACGCCTTCATCGATCATCTGCTGGATGCCCATGGTCGCGTCGGGCCAGGTGACGTTCATGCCGACCTTGATGAAGACCATGCCGATGCCGGTGTCCTGGCAGATCGGGCGGTGGCCTTCGGCCGACATGCGGCTGTTGGTCAGGATCTGGGCGATTGCGTCCTTGGCGGCCGGGCTTTGCTCGCGCTCGTAGGCTTCACCCAGTGCCTTGATGTAGTCCAGCGGGTGATAGAAACTGATGTACTGGAAGGCGTCCGCGATGGACTGGATCAGGTCTTCCTGTTTGATGGCGGTCATGGCAGGTCTCTCGGGGGGTGAAAAAAAGGGGCGGCTTCAGTGCTTGTTCGCGGCCGACAGGTTCAGCAGGCGGTCGGTGTAGGCGATCGCCATCGCGCTGCACAGGAACACGGCGTGGATGATGGTCTGCCACATCAGCACCTTCTCGTCGTAGTTGGCGGCGTTTATGAAGGTCTTGAGCAGGTGGATCGACGAGATGCCGATGATGGCCGTGGCCAGCTTGACCTTGAGCACCGAGGCGTTGACATGGCTGAGCCATTCGGGCTGGTCGGGGTGGCTTTCGAGTCCCATCCGGCTGACGAAGGTCTCGTAACCCCCCACGATCACCATGATCAGCAGGTTCGAGATCATGACCACGTCGATCAGCGCCAGCACCACCAGCATGATGATGGTCTCGTTGAGCGCGGTCACCTCGGCCCCCGTCTTGTAGCCCATGCTGGAGACCAGCGCGTTGAGCGCGCCCTGATTGCCGAAGGCGGCCTCGATCAGGTGGATCAGCTCGACCCAGAAATGGTAGACATAGATGCCCTGGGCGGCAATCAGGCCGAGATAAAGCGGCAATTGCAGCCAGCGACTGGCGAAGATCAGTTTTGGCAGCAGGCCTATCGGCTGGGTCGGGTCGGTCTTGAAGGAGCTCATGGCGTGGGTTCGGGTTGGCGCATCGATTGTAGGGGGCGCGTGCGGCCTTGCCCGGGCGGCGGTGTAAGAGCCTCGTCAGAGAGGCCGCGCACATTCATGTCGATAGCCATCGTCAAGCAATTACAGAGGAGACCCCATGTCAGCACCTACGTCCGCCATCCAGTCCACCCTGGTCGAGAACCGTGTCTTCGAGCCCGGCGCGGCCACCGTCGCGGCCGCCCGCATCCCGGGCATGGATTCGTACCACGCGCTCTGCGCCGAGGCCGAGCAGGACTTCGAGGGCTTCTGGGCCAAGCGTGCCCGCGAGCACCTGAGCTGGCACAAGCCCTTCACCCAGACGCTCGACAGCTCGAACGCTCCCTTCTATCAGTGGTTCGCTGATGGCGAGCTCAATGCCTCCTTCAACTGTCTCGATCGCCACATGGGCACGCCGGTCGAGAACAAGACCGCCATCATCTTCGAGGCCGACGGCGGCGAAGTCACCCATGTGAGCTACAAGGAACTGCTGGCCAAGGTCTCGCAGTTCGCCAACGTGCTCAAGTCCAAGGGCGTCCAGAAGGGCGACCGGGTCGTGATCTACATGCCGATGACGGTCGAGGGCGTGATCGCGATGCAGGCCTGCGCCCGCATCGGTGCCACCCACAGCGTGGTGTTCGGCGGCTTCTCGGCCAAGGCGCTGGAAGAGCGCATCAACGACGCCGGCGCCGTGGCCGTGATCACCGCCAACTACCAGATGCGCGGCGGCAAGGAGCTGCCGCTCAAGGCCATCGTCGACGAGGCCATCACCCAGGGCGACTGCAAGACCATCCGCAACGTGATCGTGTTCCAGCGCACGCAGACGGCGGTCAACATGGTCGCCGGCCGCGACAGCTTCATGCACGAGGAAATGGCGGCTCAGTCCACCGAGTGCGCGCCCGAGATCGTCGGCGCCGAGCACCCGCTGTTCGTGCTCTACACCTCGGGTTCGACCGGCAAGCCCAAGGGCGTGCAGCACAGCACCGGCGGCTACCTGCTGTGGGCCAAGATGACCATGGACTGGACCTTCGACCTGAAGGACAGCGATGTCTTCTGGTGTACCGCCGACATCGGCTGGATCACCGGTCACAGCTACGTCGCCTACGGCCCGCTGGCCGCCGGCGCGACCCAGATCATCTTCGAAGGCGTGCCGACCTACCCGAACGCCGGCCGCTTCTGGCAGATGATCGAGAAGCACAAGTGCACCATCTTCTACACCGCACCGACGGCGATCCGCTCGCTGATCAAGGCCTGCGACAGCGACGAGAAGGTGCATCCGAAGAACTGGGACCTGTCGAGCCTGCGCATCCTGGGGTCGGTCGGCGAGCCGATCAACCCCGAAGCCTGGATGTGGTACTACAAGCACATCGGTGGCGAGCGCTGCCCGATCGTCGACACCTTCTGGCAGACCGAGACCGGCGGTCACATGATCACCCCGCTGCCGGGCGCCACGCCGCTGGTGCCGGGTTCCTGCACCCTGCCGCTGCCGGGCATCACGACCGCCATCGTCGACGAGATGGGCAACGACGTGCCCAACGGTTCGGGCGGCATCCTGGTGGTCAAGAAGCCCTGGCCTTCGATGATCCGCACCATCTGGGGCGACCCCGAGCGTTTCAAGAAGAGCTACTTCCCCGAGGAGCTCAAGGGCTACTACCTGGCCGGTGACGGCGCGGTGCGCAGCGAGGACCGTGGCTACTTCCGCATCACGGGCCGCATCGACGACGTGCTCAACGTCTCGGGTCACCGCATGGGCACGATGGAGATCGAGTCCGCGCTGGTCGCCAAGACCGACCTGGTGGCCGAGGCCGCCGTGGT
>JBDLVJ010000163.1:0-8452 GCA_039804875.1 Pseudomonadota bacterium
CATCCTCGATGCTCTGCCCGATCGGCCGGAACGGGTAGGACGAGCCGAACAGCAGTTGGTCCGCCAGGAAGCCGTTGGCGGCCTGGACCAGCACCTCGCTGCCCGGCAGGAACAGGTACATGTCGGGCACCAGGTAGATGTTCTCGTGCCGGAAAGCCACCCCAAGCAGCTGCTGCACATTGGGCCAGTAGCCGTGGTAAGCCACGATGCGCAGCTGCGGGAAGGCCGCCGCGACCCGCGCCAGCGGTGCCGGGTCGTTGTAGCGCTGGTCGGGCGTGGTCGGCCCCGACATCAGGAACACCGGCACGCCGAGCTCGGCCAGGCGCTCGTAGATCGGGAAATAGACCGGATCGTCCGGATGGCGCGCCGGCGCCGCGAAGCCGGGCTCGAGGTTGACCCCGGCCAGTCCCAGCACGTTCACGATGCGGTCGACCTCGTCCAGCGTGGCAGCGCCGAGCAGGTCCGGATCGACCGCGCCGATGCCGACCAGCCGCGGGTCCGCACTGACGATCTGGTGGATGCGGTCGTTGGGCAGATGCTGCGCGGGCGTGTGGCGCCCCACCACCACCGCCTGGCTCAGGCCGGCATCGGTGATCTCGGCCAGGAAGCCCTCGGGCGTGCGCGAGCGAACGTAATGCTCGTCATCGCCGCGCGTGCCGACGCGGCGATTGAGCCAGCGCGCGGTCTCGTTGGTCGCGCTGCCGGGCGTGGCGCCGAAGAAATCGTGCAGGTAGGCCGGCCTGCAGCGCATGTCGATCACGTTCATGCGGCCTTCTTCAGTTCGGTGTTTTCGCTGGCGCGCACATCGAAGGCGCCGCCGGTCATGCTCTGGTCGCGCAACGTGACCGGCTGCTTGCCCGGCAGCAGCGGGAAGACGAGCTCGGCGAAGCGGATCGCTTCCTCCAGGTGCGGATAGCCCGACAGCACGAAGCTGTCGACGCCGAGGTCGGCGTATTCCTGCAGGCGCGCGGCCACCGTCTGCGGGTCGCCGACCAGCGCCGTGCCGGCGCCGCCGCGCACCAGGCCGACGCCGGCCCACAGGTTGGGGCTGATTTCGAGCTTGTCGCGGTCGCCGCCATGCAGTTCGGTCAGGCGCTTCTGGCCAACCGAGTCCATCTTGGCGAAGTTGGCCTGCGCGGCCTCGATCTCGGCGTCGGTCAGCTTGCTGATCAGGCGCTCGGCTTCGGCCCAGGCCTCCGCGTTGGTCTCGCGCACGATGACCTGCAGGCGTACGCCAAAGCGCACCGTGCGGCCATGCTTGGCAGCGCGGGCGCGCACGTCGGCGATCTTCTCGGCCACGGCGGCGGGCGGCTCGCCCCAGGTCAGGTAGGCATCGACATGTTGGGCGGCCAGTTCGTGCGCCGCTGGCGACGAACCGCCGAAGTACAGCGGCGGATAGGGCTGGCTGACCGGCGGGAAATGGTTCCTGGCGCCCTCGATCTGGAAATGCTTGCCGTCGAAGTCGACTTGCTCGCCTTGCAGCAGGCGGCGCCAGACGGTCAGGAACTCGTCGGCGACCTCGTAGCGCTCGTCGTGCGAGAGGTGGACGCCCTCGGCGGCGAATTCGGTGGCATCGCCACCCGCCACCACGTTGAGCAGCAACCGGACTTGCCAAGGTAGCGGGTGTCGCCCGAGGTGGGCAGGAACCAGAAGATGTCGAGGCTCATGGAATGGTGTTGGGAGGCGATGAAATATGAGCCCAGTCTAGGATCGGGCCATCGATGCACCAAGGAAGTTTTCCAGCTGTGTTTATGCGCGAAACGCGCAAGCGCAGGTCGCGCTCGATTCGATGATTGCCGGGCGCATATGCATCTGAGTTTTTGTCGCTTCACGCGGCGGGCGGCTGCGCCGAAGATGGCCCCACGATCATTTGGAGGATGGGCCATGCATGAACTGGCAAGATTTCATTACAGCCGTCGCAGGTGCGCGGCAGAGGTATTCGACTTTGACCGCGCCTCGCTGCGGCTGCTGGCGCGGTTCAGGCCGGGCTTCGGCGCTATAGTGCAAGCAGCTGAAACCGCTGATCCCTTCAACGCCCAGCGCGAGAAAACCCTGTCATGAAACCGATTCGACTCTCCCTCCTGGCCCTGGCCCTCGCGGGCATCGCCAGCGCCCATGCCGGCAAGACGCTCGACACCATCAAGCAGCGCGACCAGATCGCCGTCGGCGTCAGCACGGGCGTGCCGGGCTTCTCGGCGGCCGACAGCCAGGGGCGCTGGACCGGGCTCGACGTCGACATCGGCAAGGCCGTCGCGGCCGCCCTGCTTGCGGACGCCAACAAGGTCAAGTGGGTGCCGCTAGCCTCGCAGCAGCGCTTCACGGCGCTGCAGTCGGGCGAGGTCGATGTGCTGTCGCGCAACACCACCGTGACGCTGACGCGCGACGCCTCGATGGGGCTGGCCTTCACCGCGATCGTCTTCTACGACGGCCAGGGCTTCATGGTGCCGGCCAAGAGCAAGGTCAAGAGCGCCAAGCAGCTCAAGGGCGCGACCGTCTGCGTGCAGTCGGGCACCACCTCCGAGAAGAACCTGGCCGATTTCTCGCGCGCCTACAAGCTCAACCTGAAGCCGGTGGTGTTCGACAAGTTCGATGCCGCCAACGCGGCCTATTTCTCCGGCCGCTGCCAGGCCTACACGACCGACACCTCGGGCCTGGCCTCGGTGCGCGCCAAGGACGCCAAGGACCCGAAGGAACATCTGATCCTGCCCGAGCTGATCTCGAAGGAGCCGCTGGGGCCGCTGGTGCGCCGGGGCGATGACGAGTGGCTCGCGATCGTGCGCTGGGTGGTCAACGGCCTGCTGGAGGCCGAGGAGAACGGCATCACCCAGGCCAACGTCGACCAGCTCAAGGCCGACAGCGCCGATCCGGTGGTCGGGCGTCTGCTTGGCAAGACCGAGGACACCGGCAAGCTGCTGGGCCTGGACCGCGACTGGCTGGCGCGCGCGATCAAGGCGGTCGGCAACTACGGCGAGATCTACGAGCGCAACGTCGGCGAGAAGACGCCGGTCGGCCTGGCGCGCGGCAAGAACCGCCTCTGGACCGACGGCGGCCTGCACTACGCGCTGCCGCTGCGGTGACGCTCCGGGCGCCCGTTCCGCCCCGCGCACCGCCACCTCGCCAGCACAGGGTCTGGTCCTGGCGCAGTCCCGCCGCGCGCGCGCTGCTGTGGCAGGCGCTCGCGCTGGCCGGCCTGCTGGCGGGCCTGCTCTGGCTGGTGCACAACACGCAGGTCAACATGGCCGCGCGCGGCATCCAGAGCGGCTGGGATTTCCTTGGCCAGACGGCGGGCTTCGACATCGGCGAGCAGCTGATCGCCTTCGACGCCGGCGACAGCCTGGCGCGCGCCTTCCTGGTCGGGCTGCTCAACACGCTGCGGGTGGCGCTGTTGGGCATCTTGCTGTGCACACTGCTGGGAACTTTGATCGGACTCGGGCGGCTGTCGCGCAACTGGCTGCTGCGCGCGCTGTGCCGGGCCTATGTCGAGCTGTTTCGCAACGTGCCGCTGCTGGTGCAGCTGCTGGTTTGGTATCTGCTGCTGGTGGAGTATCTGCCTGATTCGGCGGCGGCCTGGAGCTGGCGCGACGCGCTGTTCCTGAGCAAGGCCGGGCTGGCGTTTCCGACCCTGGTCGCCGGCACAAATGACACAAACGGCTGGAGCGACTGGAGCGGTTGGCATTGGCAGCTGCCGGCGCTGCAGGGCTTCGGCATCGAGGGCGGCGGCGCGCTGTCGCCCGAGTTCATCGCGGTCACCGTCGGGCTGGGCGGCTACACCGCCGCCTTCGTGGCCGAAGTGGTGCGCGCAGGCATTGCGTCGGTGCCGCACGGGCAGATCGAGGCGGCGCAGAGCGTGGGCCTGAGCCGGCGCCAGACGCTGCGGCTCGTGACCGGGCCGCTGGCGCTGCGCGTGATCCTGCCACCGCTGACGAACCAGTACCTGAACCTGACCAAGAACTCCTCGCTCGCGGTCGCGATCGGCTACCCCGATCTGGTCTCGATCGCGAACACGACGCTGAACCAGACCGGGCGCGCGGTCGAATGCATCGGCGTCATCATGCTGGTCTACTTGGCGCTGTCGCTGCTGACGGCGGCGCTGATGGCGGTGTTCAACCGCCGCGTGGCCTTGAAGGAGCGCTGAGCCGATGGCGGTCTGGCAGATGATTCCCGCGCGCGCGGCCCCCTTCCGCCAGGAGGGCTGGCTGGTCTGGGTCCGGCGCGAGCTGTTTGGCGGCTGGCTCAACGCGCTGACCACGCTCGGGCTGCTGGCCTGTGCCGTCTCGGCGCTGCCCGGACTGGCCGACTGGACGCTGTGGCAGGCGGTCTGGCGCCCGGACGCCGAGGCCTGCCAGGCCGCGCGCGGCACTGGCGCCTGCTGGGGCGTGATCGCCGAAAAGCAGCGCCTGATCCTGTTCGGCCGCTACCCCGAAGCGGAACATTGGCGGCCCCTGCTCGCCAGCGTGCTGCTGCTGGCGCTGATCGTCGCCAGCGGCCTGCGCCGCTGCTGGAACCGTTGGCTGCCGCCGGCCTGGATGCTGGTCTGGGCGGTGTTCTTCGGGCTGATGGCCGGCGGGTTCGCGGGCCTGGCGCCGGTGCCGACCGAGCGCTGGGGCGGACTGCCGCTGACGCTGATGCTCGCGACGCTGTCGATCCTGCTGGCCTGCCCGCTGGCGGTGCTGCTGGCGCTGGGCCGGCGCTCGCGGCTGCCGGCGATCCGCCTGCTGTGCGCCTGCTATGTGGAGCTGGTGCGCGGCGTGCCGCTGATCTCGGTGCTGTTCATGGCCAGCTTCCTGTTTCCGTTGTTCCTGCCGGCCGGCACGACGCCGGACGTGCTGCTGCGCGTGCTGCTGGGCATCGCGCTGTTTGCCGCCGCCTATCTGGCCGAGACGGTGCGCGCGGGCCTGCAGTCGGTGCCGGCCGGCCAGGCCGATGCCGCCGCCAGCATCGGCCTGGGCTGGTGGCAGACCCAGCGCCTGGTCGTGTTGCCGCAGGCGCTCGGCGCCGTGGTGCCGGGGCTGATGAACAGCTTCATCTCGATCTTCAAGGACAGCTCGCTGATCACGATCGTGAGCCTGTACGAGCTGACCGGCTCGCTCGGGCTGGCGCTCAGCGGCGACCCGGTCTGGCGCCCCTACATGATCGAGGGCTACTGCTTCATCACCGCCATCTACTTCGTGGTCTGTGCCGCCATGTCGCGCTACAGCCTCTGGGTCGAGCGCCAGCAGGCGCGTGCCCTGACCCGCTGACTGACCCGAAGACTTTCATTCCATGCTCAACCACGACGCTTCCATCATCCGTTTCGAGCGGGTCAACAAATGGTACGGGCGCGATTTCCATGCGCTGCGCGACATCGAGCTCGAGATCGGGCGCGGCGAGCGGGTGGTGGTCTGCGGGCCTTCCGGCTCGGGCAAGTCGACGCTGATCCGCTGCATCAACGCGCTCGAGCCGTTCCAGGACGGTAGGCTGGTCGTAGACGGGGTGGCGCTGGGCGCCGAGGGCAGCGCCAGGGACAGCACTGACGAACGCGCGATGCAACAGGTCAGGCGCCGGGTCGGCATGGTGTTCCAGCAGTTCAACCTGTTCCCGCACCTGAGCGTGCTCGACAACCTGACGCTGGGGCCGCGCCATGTCGCCGGGCTGTCGCGACGCGAGGCCGAGGCGCAGGCCCTCGCGCAGCTGGCGCGGGTGCATATCGCCGAGCAGGCGCACAAGTTTCCGCTCCAGCTCTCGGGCGGCCAGCAGCAGCGGGTGGCGATCGCGCGCGCGCTTTGCCTGTCGCCGCAGATCCTGCTGTTCGACGAGCCGACCTCGGCGCTCGACCCCGAGATGGTGCAGGAGGTGCTCGACGTGATGACCGAGCTGGCCGGACAGGGCATCACCATGGTCTGCGTGACGCACGAGATGGACTTCGCGCGCTCGGTCGCCGACCGGATCGTCTTCATGGACCAGGGGCAGATCGTCGAGGAGGCCACGCCGGTGGCCTTCTTCTCGCAGCCGGAGTCGGCGCGGGCGCGGCAGTTCCTCGCCAGGCTGCACAGGCCGACGCGCAGGCCGACCTAGCCGGTCAAAACCGCCCTGCCCGGACTCCGGCCACAGGATCGGCGGGGTCAGAAAATGTGGCGCAGGCCGACCGAGAACTGGCGCTTTTCACCCGCCTGGGCGCCGACCCCGTCGGCCGCGGTCGCGCTCTTCTCGCTCAGGCGCTTGTAGCCGAGATAGGCGTCGGTGCGCTTGGAGACCGAGTAGATGGCGACCAGCGAATAGCCGTCGACATCGTGGTTCTTGCCCTTGAGCTCATCGGCACGGCTCTTGGCATAGCCGGCATGGAAGTTGAAGAAGCCGTAGGGCACCTGGACGCCGACCTGGTAGGCCTGACGGGCACCATTGCCGTCCTTGGCGCGCTGGTAGCCACCAACCGCCTTGGCCACGCCGAAGTCATAGGCAGCGCCGAGGTAGTGGTATTTGATGCTGGCTGCGCCGCCGACCTGTTCCTCGGTCTGGTGGCCATAGCCGACCAGCAACGGACCTTCGGTATAGCGCAGTTGCAACGCATGGACATCGGTCGAGTCGCGGCCGGTGTTGTTGCTGGCGTTCTTGTTCTCGCCCAGCGCCACGGAGGCGCCGCCGCTGAAGCCGTTCCAGCCCGGCGCGAGGTACTTGATCTGGTTCTTCTGGTTGAAGACGTAGTCGCTGCCACCGGCCTGCCAGACCTCGTAGGTGGCGGCCAGGTTGCTGTTGGCCACCTGGTTGGTGTCGCCACGCAAGTCGTCCAGGGCGGTGAAGCTGCGGCCGACGCGGACCTCGCCGAACTGGCCCGACAGGCCGACCCAGGCGTGGCGGTCGAACTGGTCGCCGTTGGCGCTGCCCTTGTCGAGGGCGAAGCCCTGCTCGAGCTGGAAGTTCGCCTTGAGGCCGTCGCCCAGGTCTTCGCTGCCCTTGAGGCCCCAGCGGTTGGTGCTGAGGCCGCCGGAGTTGAGCACGGTCTGCGATTCGGCGGGCGTGGCATTGCTGTGCAGCGTGTTCTCCAAGCTGCCGGCATAGGCGTCGACGCGTCCATAGACGGACACGCTGGATTGCGCGAAGGCACCGGTGGCGGCCAGTGCGGCGATGGCGATGAGGGTTTTTTTCATTTCTGCTCCAAAAAAATTATTGACGCATTCAGTGTAGACATCAAAAAAACCCATTCATCGCGTCACTTGATTTCATTCATCATGTGGATATTCAATCCAGCAAATCAAATATTCACATGAACAAAACATCCGAATTGCGGATTAATCGCAATCAATGGGGCGCCCGCGATGGATGGCACCGCGTCACCGGCCCGACCATCCCGAGTCACTGAGGATTTCAAATAAGCAAATTCGCCTCATGCATGAAGCGAGGCGCCAATCTGAATTGGACGGAATTCCTGGCCGCGCTTGCTCGTTTTTGTAATTTGGAGATTTGTTTTTCTTTGTTTACCAAAAAATCGGCCTCGCGGATGATTCCTCCATTCGCTCACCGGCCCCGGCTCCCAACGGGGCGCATGCCAAACCAGGAAATCCCATGTCGTCCATCAAGAATCCGCAACGCCGCCTGCTGCTCAAGACCTTCGCCGCCACCAGCGCCCTGGGCGTCGGCGCTGGCGCGCTGGCGCAGACCGGCAGCGCCCAATCCGCCCGGGTGCTGCGCATCGGCTACCAGAAGGGCTGGCTCTCGATCCTCAAGGCCCGTGGCACGCTGGAAAAGCGCCTGGCCGCGCTCGGCGCGAGCGTGACCTGGTCGGAGTTCACCGCCGGCCCGGTGCAGCTGGAGGCGCTCAACGTCGGCTCGATCGACTTCGGCGATGTCGGCGAAGCGCCGCCGATCTTTGCCCAGGCCGCGGGCGCGCCGCTGGTCTATGTCGGCTCCAGCAACCCGCGTCCCAGGCTCGAGGCCGTCATCGTGCCCAAGGACTCGCCGATCCGCGGCGTGGCCGATCTCAAGGGCAGGAAGATCGCGTTCAACAAGGGCTCGAACGTGCAGTACCTGATCGTCAAGCTGCTCGAGAAGCACGGACTCAAGTACGGCGACGTGCAGCCGGTCTTCCTGCCGCCGGCCGACGCGCGCGCGGCCTTCGAGCGCGGCGCGGTCGATGCCTGGGCGATCTGGGACCCCTTCCTGGCGGCGGCCGAAAAAACGCTCGGCGCCCGGGTACTGGCCGACGGAACGGGCGTGGTCAGCAACCGCTGGTACTTCTTCAGCGCGCGCGAGTTCGCCACCCACAACGCCGACCTGCTGCGCGTCGCGCTGGAGGAAATCGACCAGATCGATCGCTGGGTGGAAAGGAACAAGGCCGCCGCCGCGCAGGAGCTCTCCAGGATCCTGGGCCTGGACAGCGCGATCACCGAGCTCTGGATCAGCCGCACCAGCTTCGGCGTGGTGCCCGTCAACAGCGCCGTGCTGTCCGAGCAGCAGGCGATCGCCGACACCTTCTTCG
>JBDLVJ010000164.1:0-3671 GCA_039804875.1 Pseudomonadota bacterium
CAGGAAGGCCGCCAGCGCGGGATTGGCTTCTGCCGCGTGCAGCGCCAGCGGGTGCTCGGCCGCCACGGCGCAGAAGGTCACGCCCATGATGGTGTCGGCGCGGGTGGTGAACACGTAGAGATGGCCGTCCTGGATCGCATTGCCGTCATGACCACGGATCTGGTGCGGGAAGGCGAAGCGTACGCCGCTGCTCTTGCCGATCCAGTTCTCCTGCATCAGGCGCACCTTGTCGGGCCAGCCGTCGAGCGTCGCCTGCTCGTTGCTGAGCTGCACATGCTGCAGCAGCTCCTCGGCATAGGAGGTGATGTTGAGGTAGTAGCCCGGGATCTCGCGCTTCTCGACCGGCGCGCCGGTGCGCCAGCCACGGCCGTCGATCACCTGCTCGTTGGCCAGCACGGTCTGGTCCACCGGGTCCCAGTTCACGACCTGGGTCTTGCGGTAGGCAATGCCCTTTTCGAGCATCTTGAGGAACAGCCACTGGTTCCACTTGTAGTACTCGGGCGAACAGGTGGCGATCTCGCGCGACCAGTCCACCGCCAGCCCCATCGCCTGCATCTGCTGCTTCATGTAGGCGATGTTCGAGTAGGTCCACTGCGCCGGCGGCACCTTGTTCTTGAGCGCCGCGTTCTCGGCCGGCAGGCCGAAGGCGTCCCAGCCCATCGGCATCAGGACGTTGTAGCCCTGCATGCGCAGCTGGCGCGTCAGCATGTCGTTGATCGTGTAGTTGCGCACATGGCCCATGTGCAGCTTGCCGCTCGGATACGGCAGCATCGAGCAGGCGTAGTACTTGGGCTTGCTGCTGTCCTCGCTCACGCGGTAGGCGTCGGACGCCGTCCAGTGGGCATGCGCGGCGCGTTCGATCTCTTGGTGCTGGTACTTGTCTTGCATGGAATCGGTAAGGAGTTAGCGCAGGCTGAGGACGTCGAACATGTCGTACAGGCCATTGGGCTTGTCGGCCAGGAAGCGCGCGGCGCGCAGGCTGCCCTGGGCATAGGTAGCGCGGCTGCTCGACTTGTGCGTGATCTCGATCCGGTCGCCGATGCCGGCGAACAGCACGGTGTGGTCGCCGACGATGTCGCCGCCGCGCACGGTCGCGAAACCGATGCTCGACGGATCACGCTCGCCGGTGTGGCCGTAGCGCTCGTAGACCGCGCAGTCCTTCAGGTCGCGACCCAGCGCATCGGCGATCACCTCGCCCATCTTGAGCGCGGTGCCGCTCGGCGCATCGACCTTGTGGCGGTGATGCGCCTCGATGATCTCGATGTCGTAGCCGGTCGAGAGTGCCTTGGCCGCCATCTCGAGCAATTTCAGCGTGACGTTGACGCCCACGCTCATGTTGGGCGCCATCACGATCGAGATGGTCTTGGCCGCTTCGGCGATCTCGGCCTTCTGCTCGTCGCTGAAGCCGGTGGTGCCGATGATCAGCTTGACGCCATGCCGGACGCAGGCGCGCAGATGCTCCATCGTGCCCTCGGGCCGGGTGAAGTCGATCAGGTAATGGCAACCGGCCAGCGCGTCGAGGTCGGAGGCGATCGCCACGCCGCTGGCCTGGCCCATGAAGCCGCTGGCGTCCAGGCCCAGCGCGGGGCTGCCGGCCCGGTCGAGCGCGGCACCCAGGGCGCAGTCATCGGCTTCCTGGACGGCTTCGATCAGCATGCGGCCCATGCGGCCGCTGGCGCCTGCGATGCAGACGCGGTGAAGGGGGTTGCTCATGGCGGATTAACGGGATTCGAGGGGCGGGTAGCTCGCCGCGGGCGTGGCGGCGGGGGCGGTTGTTTCAGGCTCGGCCGGCTGCCGGTTCTTGGCCGCGAAGGCCTTGAGCTCTGCCTCGGTCGCCACCAGCGGCGGCACCTTGGCGCCCTGGCGCCGGACATCGAGCGAGGAGACGAACTCCTGCTCGGACGGCAGGCCGTCGGCCTGCACGCGCTCGAGCGCGTCACGCTTGAAGAACACGGTCACCTTGCGCTGCTGGGGCGGCTGGCCCTGGCGCCGGAAGCTGAAGACATAGTCCCAGCGGTCGGCGTGAAAGGCGCTGGCCAGCAGCGGCGTGCCCAGGATGTTGCGCACCTGCTCGCGCGGCATGCCGGTCTGCAGGGCCTGGACCTGCTCGCGGGTCACCACATTGCCCTGCAGCACATCGCTCTGATAGGGCGTCAGCACACCGCCAAGCGAGCCGACGGCCTCGCCGACCTTGCCCGCGCTGGAGCAGGCAGAGAGGGCCAGCAGGGCCGAGACGGCGACCACGGTTGCACCGGCGGTGCGGATGCGCAGCGGGGAGGGGATGAACATCATGTCTCTGCGGTCAAAGGTGGAACCCTGCGCAGGCTGGAGCGCATGGCGATATGATCCGGGGCATTGTAGCCCTTGGGGCGTGACCCAGCCGAGCCCGGCTGGACCCCTGTCGGGCCCGGGTCCGCCAGGGGCCCCAGCAAGCCAGCCAGCCATGTCCAACATCGAAGAACTCAAGAACACCGGACTCAAAGCCACCCTGCCACGGCTCAAGATCCTGGACGTGTTCCAGAAGAGCCGCCAGCGCCACATGACGGCCGAGGACGTGTTTCGCGTGCTGCTCGAGGGCCGCTCGGACATCGGACTGGCCACCGTCTACCGGGTGCTGATGCAGTTCGAGCAGGCCGGCCTGCTGACGCGCAGCAGCTTCGAGTCGGGCAAGGCGGTCTACGAACTCAACGAGGGCCAGCACCACGACCACCTGGTCTGCCTGGACTGCGGCCGGGTCGAGGAGTTCTACGACCCCGAAATCGAGAAGCGCCAGCACCAGATCGCGCAGGAGCGCGGTTTCGCGCTGCAGGAGCACGCCCTGTCGCTCTACGCCAGCTGCAGCAAGCCCGACTGCGAGCACCGCGTCCGCGCGCGCCGCTGAGGCGCACGGCTTCAGCGCGAGCCGCGTTCCATCGCCTCGCGCTGGCGCTGGGTGAACTCGGCGTAGGTGTCGATGCCGCGCAGCTGCAGGATGGTGTTGCGCACGGCGGCCTCGACCAGCACCGCGATGTTGCGCCCGGCCACGACCTGGATCACGGCCTTGCGCACCGGCACCCCCAGCACATCCTGGTGCAGCGGCTCGGACGGCATGCGCTCGTAGTCGCGCTCCATCGTCTCCTTGCGCACCAGGTGCACGATCAGCTTGAGCCGCATCTTGCGCCGCACGGCGGTCTCGCCGAAGATCTGCTTGATGTCGAGCAGGCCGATGCCGCGCACCTCGAGCAGGTTCTGCAGCAACTCGGGGCAGCGGCCCTCTATCGTGTTCTGGTTGATGCGGTAGAGATCGACCGCATCGTCGGCCACCAGGCCGTTGCCGCGCGAGATCAGCTCGAGGCCGAGCTCGCTCTTGCCCAGGCCGGACTCGCCGGTGATCAGCACGCCGATGCCCAAGATGTCCATGAAGACGCCGTGCAGCGTGGCGCGCTCGGCGAAATGGCGCGCCAGATAGGCGCGCAGCACGTCGATCACATGGGCCGACGAACCGCCGGTCGAGAACAGCGGGATATGCGCGCGTTCGCACATCGAGACCAGCGCGTCGGGCGCCGGCTGATCGTCGGCCACCACCAGCACCGGCGGCTCGAGCGTGACGATGCGCGAGACCCGGCGCCGGCAGTCGTCCTGGCCCGAGTGGATCAGGTAGCGCACCTCGCGCTCGCCCAGCACCTGGATGC
>JBDLVJ010000165.1:0-3845 GCA_039804875.1 Pseudomonadota bacterium
GCGAATGGGCCATTCTCGAAGCGCTGGTGCTGCGCGCCGGGCGCATCGTCTCCAAGGCCGATCTCGAGGCGCTGGTGCTCGGCTTCGACAGCGAGCTGGCCAGCAACTCGACCGAGGTCCATGTCTTCAAGCTGCGCAGCAAGCTCGGCAAGGCGCTGATCGAGACCGTGCGCGGCCTGGGCTACCGCATTCCGGCGCCCTGAGCCATGATCGACCCGACCGGTCTGCCCTCGATCCTGCGGCGCGTCACGCGCTCGCTGCTGGTCATGGCCTTGCTGTGGGCCTTGCTGATGGCGGCCGTGGTGCGCCAGGTGGTGCATCACGAGGTCGATGAGCTGATGGACCAGAGCCTGCGCGAGTCGGCCGAGATCCTGCACAGCGTGATCGCCGTGCTGCACCGGCAGGGGCTTGATCAGGCGATGGCGCAGGTCCATGCCGAGTACGAGGAGCATCTGGTCTGGCAGGTCGTCGAGCGCCAGACCGGCGCCCTGGTCGCCCAGTCGCACAAGGCGCCGCAGCGGCCGCTGCTGCTGACGCTTGACGCCGAGCCGCGCGATACGCCCGACGGCCTCTGGCGCGTGGTCAGTTTCGGTTTCCAGGGCGATCCAGGTCATATCCTGCTGGTGGCGCAAAGCGAGGACGAGCGGACGGAAGCCCGCGCCGAGGCCGCGAGCTATACCCTGATCGCCACCCTGCTGATGGGGCTGCTGGTCACGCTGCTGCTCAATCTGCTGGTGCGGCGCGAGCTCAGGCCGCTGGCCCGCCTGTCCAAGGCGGTGCAGGCCTGCGACCCGCTGCGGCCCGAGACCCTGCCGCAGTCGCCGGAGCGGGCCGAACTGGTGCCGATGCTGCAGGCGATCCGCGACCTGGGCCGGCGCCTGGCCCAGCGCATCAGCTCCGAACGGGCCTTCACCACCCACGCCGCCCATGCCTTGCGCACGCCATTGGCGGGCATCGACGCCCAGCTCGCGATCGCGCTCAAGGAGGCACCCGAGTCGCTGCGCCCGCGCCTGACCCGCACGCGCGAGGCGGCGACCCGGCTCAGCCGCGTCATGCAGGCGCTGTTGACGATGTTTCGCAGCGGCAGCGAGCCGCAGCGCCAGATGATCGATGTCGCCGATCTGTTGCCGGCACAGGCCTTCGGCGGCCTGCGGATCGACATCCAGGCCGAGCGCCCCGTCAGCGTCGACCCGGATCTGCTGGCGGCTGTGCTGTTCAACCTGCTCGACAACGCGCAGCGCCACCAGGCGCGGCAGGTGTGCCTGCGCGTGACCCAGGCCGACGGCATCAACCGGCTGCGCCTGCGGGACGATGGCGCGGGCTGCCCGCCCGAACGGCTGCAGTCGCTCAGGGCCATGCTGGAACGGCAGGATCATGGGGCCGACGGCAGCGCCAAGGGGCTGGGCCTGATCCTGGCCGATCTGGTGGTCCGGGCCCATGGCGGGCGCATGACCTTGCCCGCCGTCGAGTCGGGCTTCTGCGTCGAGCTGAGCTGGCCGCAGGCCTGATGCTTGCTCCAGACCGCCGACGGCCTTCAATCCGATTCGCCATCTCCGTTTTCGTCCTGAATCCCACATGAACCACCTTGGTCTCACCCCGGTCTGGCGCGGCGGCCTGCTGGCCTTGCTGGCGGCCATCCTGTTCGGTCTCAGCACGCCGTTGGTGCAGCAGCATGGCGCCGATCTGGGGCCGTTCAGCACGGCGGCGCTGCTTTACGCGGGCGCGGCCCTGGTCGCGCTGATGCTGCGACGCGCGCCCGAGCGGGAGGCGCCCTTGACGCGCTCGGATTGGCCGCGCCTGCTGGCGATGGCGGCCACGGGCGCGGTGCTCGGGCCGGTCGCGCTGGCCTGGGGCCTGCAGCACACCAGCGGGTCGAGCGCGTCCCTGATGCTGTCCCTGGAAGCGCTGTTCACGGCCGCGCTGGCCTGGCGCTGTTACGGCGAGGTCATGGATCGCCGGGTGCTGCTGGCCATGCTGCTGCTGTGCGCGGGCGCGCTGTTGCTGGTGGCGGAGCAGGGGCTGGCCGGCCAGGTTCAGTTGCTGGGGCTGCTGGCCGTCATGCTGGCCACCCTGGCCTGGGGCCTGGACAACACCCTGTCGCGCGCGGTGGCGGATCTCGATCCCGGCCAGGTCGTCATGGTCAAGTCCCTGCTCGGCACGGTGGCGACCTTCGGCCTGGCCCTGCTGGCACACGAGCCCAGGCCACACATGTCACAGGCGCTGGCCCTGCTGGGCGTGGGTGCGACCGGCTATGGCCTGAGCCTGCGCTGCTATCTGCTGGCGCAGCGGGCTTTCGGTGCCGCGCGCACCGGGTCGGTGTTTGCCTTCGCCCCCTTCATCGGCGCCCTGGGGGCCTGGGCGCTGGGCGAGCGCGCCCCGAGCGCCTTCATGCTGGCGGGCGGCGCGCTGATGCTCGGCGGCGTCTGGCTGCACTTGTCGGAGTCGCACCAGCATGCGCATCTGCACGAGGCGCTCGACCATGAGCATGCCCACCGGCATGACGACGGCCATCACCTGCATCGCCACGAGGTGATGCCGGCCGGGGCGCACAGCCATCGCCATCTCCACGAACCGCTGGGTCATGCCCATTCGCACGGCCCGGACCTCCATCATCGGCATCGCCATTGACGCCGGTTCAGCCGCCGTTCCCGGCATCGAAATCCAGGCCGCTGGCGCGCTGCACCCGCCGGCCGATCGCCTCGCCCAGCAGCCCCGGCCGGGGCTCGACGATCGACAGGAACTCCCTGGCGCGCGTGATGCCGGTGTAGACCAGCTCGCGCGTGATGATCTCGCCGCCGCCCTCGGGCAGCACCACCACCGTGTGCGCGAACTCCGAGCCCTGGCTCTTGTGGATGGTCAGCGCGAAGGCGGTCTCGACATGGGCCAGCCGGCTCACCGCCACCGAGCGCAGCAGCTCGCCGTCGAGGAAATAGGCTCGCAAGTTCTTGCCGCCCGATAGAGAAGAGGCGGAGGGCAGCACGATGCCGACATCGCCGTTGAAGATGCCGAGCGCCTTGTCGTTGCGCGTGATCATGACCGGGCGGCCGACGAACCATTCGCCCTCGGGCCGGATCAGGCGTTGGGCCGCCAGCGCGCGCTGCACGCCCTGGTTCAGCGCCCGGTCGCCCCATTCGCCCTCGTGCACCGCGCACAGGATGCGGAAGCGGTCGAAGGCGATCAGCACCCGCTTGACCCAGTCGGCATGGGCCTGTTCCGGCCCGCCCTCGGCCTGGTCCTGATCTCGCGCCCGCACCGGGTCCGGGCCGGCCTGGATCGCCCGCAGGTAGTCGCCGTAGCTGGCGTTGGCGCCGGGTCGGCCGTGCAGCGCGAGCCGCAGCAGGATCTCGGGGTTGGCGGGCTGCGGGGCCAGCCAGATCGGGCCGGCGCGGTCTTCTGTCAGCAGCCGCATGGCAGGGCCGGCCCGGCCGTCGTTGACCTCGCGCGCCAGCGCGCCGATGGTGGTGCCAAAGCGCCGGCTGTGGCGCAGCATCACGGTCTGCTGGTCCAGCGCCGAGCCCCGGGCCTCGGAGGCCGGCAGCGCCTCGCCCGTGGCCTGGCGCAGATAGTCCCGGGTCGCCGCGTCATAGCGGACCTCTGTCGCATGGGCGCAGAGGTCGCCCAGCACCGAGCCGGCCTCGACCGAGGCGAGCTGGTCCTTGTCGCCCAGCAGCACCAGCCTGGCATGCGGCGGCATGGCCTGCAGCAGCGCGGCCATCATCTCGAGGTGGATCATCGAGGTCTCGTCGACGATCAGCAGGTCGAGGTCGAGCGGGTGCCGCGCGTCGTGCCGGAACTGGCGGCTGCCCAGCTGCATGCCGAGCAGCGAGTGCACCGTGCTGGCCTTG
>JBDLVJ010000166.1:0-3245 GCA_039804875.1 Pseudomonadota bacterium
CGGCCTGCGCGACGGAAGTGAAATACGCGCTGTGGGACTCCAACCAGCTGCCGGCCTACCAGCAGTGCGCGACCGACTTCCAGAAAGCCAACCCCGGCATCAGCGTCAAGATCACGCAATCGGGCTGGGACGACTACTGGACCGCGATCTCGACCGGCTTCATCTCGGGCACCGCGCCCGACGTGTTCACCAACCACCTGGCCAAGTACCCCGAGTTCGCCCGCAACGCCCAGCTGGTGGACCTGAGCCCGCTGATCGCGCGCGACAAGGTCAAGACCGACATCTACTCCAGCGGCCTGTACGAAACCTGGGGCCGTGACGCCAAGCAGTACGGCCTGCCCAAGGACTGGGACACGGTGGCTTTCCTCGTCAACATGGAGCACGCCAAGAAACAGGGCGTGACCCTGGCCGAGCTGCAGAACATGAGCTGGAACCCGAAGGACGGCGGCAGCTTCGAGCAGCTGGTGAAGAGGCTGACCGTGGACAGCAAGGGTAACAACGCCACCAGCCCCGGCTTCGACAAGAAGAACGTGGCCGTGTACGGCTACCAGACCCCCGGCCCCGGCGGCATGACGGGCCAGACCGAGTGGAGCCACTTCGCGGTCTCCAACGGCTTCAAGTTCCAGGACGCGCCCTGGAGCGGCAAGCTGTACTACGACAGCCCCAAGCTGGCCGAAACGCTGGACTATCTGGCGGGCTTGCCCGCCAAGGGGGTGTCGGCCACGACGGAGAGCACCAAGAGCCTGGGCTCGGACGCCATGTTCGTCGGCAAGAAGGCCGCGATCGTGCCGCAGGGCTCCTGGATGATCAGCTACTTCGCGGGCAACGCCAAGTTCGAGCACGCCTGGGTGCCGCTGCCCAAGGGACCGACGGGCAAGCGCGCCACCATGTTCAACGGCCTGGCCGACTCGATCTGGGCCGGCTCCAAGGTCAAGGAGGAAGCCTGGAAATGGGTCAAGTACCTAGGCTCGGCCGACTGCCAGAACACCGTGGCCAGCTACGGCGTGGTGTTCCCGGCCGTCAAGGGCACGGCCGAGAAGGCGATCGAGGCCCAGAAGAAGAAGGGCGTGGACTCGTCGGCCTTCATGACCATGACCAAGGAACAGACCTTCCTGGCGCCGATCGCCGACAACGGCTCCCAGATCGAGGAGATCGTGAAGAACGCCAATGAACAGGTCTTCTTCGGCAAGTCCAAGGCGGCCGATGCGCTCAAGACCGCCAGCGCCAAGGTCAACGCCCTGAACAAGTAAGCGCAAGCCTTCTCCGCGACCCGGCTGCCATGCCTCCTCTGGCGGCCGTGACAGTTGAGGGCCGGTCTTGAGCGGGACCGGCCCGTTTTTCATCCGCCTACCCCATGACACACTCAGCCCCCAAGATCACCCTGATTGGTGCCGGCAGCACCGTGTTCACCCGCAACCTGCTGGGCGACATCCTGTCCTACCCCGAGCTGGCCCGGGCCCATATTGCGCTGCACGACATCGACCCGCACCGCCTGGAGCTGTCGCGCCTGGTCGCGCACCGCCTGGCCGATGCGCTGGGTGCCAAGCCCACCATCAGCGCGAGCACCGACCGCCGCGCGGCACTCGACGGTGCCCAGTTCGTCATCAACACGATCCAGGTCGGCGGCTACAAGCCGGCCACCGTGATCGATTTCGACATTCCCAAGCAGTACGGCCTGGAGCAGACCATCGGCGACACCCTGGGCATTGGCGGCATCATGCGCAGCTTGCGCACCATTCCCGTGATGCTGGACATGCTGCGCGACATGGAGGAACTGTGCGCGCCGGGCGCCATCCATCTGAACTACGTCAACCCGATGGCGATGATCACCTGGGCCTTGAACCGTGCCTCGACACGCATCCCGACCGTGGGCCTGTGCCACAGCGTGCAGGGCACGGCCGAGGAGCTGGCGCGCGACCTGAAACTGCCGGTGGAGGAGATCGATTTCCACTGCGCCGGCATCAATCACATGTCGTTCTACCTGCGCTTCGAGCACCGGGGCCAGGACCTCTACCCGCGCCTGCGCGAGATTCAGCGCAACGGCCAGGCGCCGGAATGGAACCGGGTGCGCTACGAAATGCTGCAGCAGCTGGGCTACTTTCCGACCGAATCGAGCGAACATTTTGCCGAATACACGCCCTGGTTCATCAAGCAGGGCCGCGCCGATCTGCTGCAGAAGTTCAACATTCCGCTCGACGAATACCCCGGCCGTTGCCAGATCTACGAAAAGGCCTGGCCCTACATCGAACGCGAACTGCGCGAACCCGGCTCGCAAGACTCCGGCGCGCTGCTGCAGGAGCTGCGCGATGCCCGGATCGCGGTCATGCCGCCGACGCTGGAGCACGCCTCGACCCTGATCGACGGCCTGCGCAGCGTCACGCGCAGCGTCGAGTACGGCAGCGGCATCATCCACTCGATGGTGACCGGCCAGCCCCGCGTCATCAACGGCAACGTGATCAACCACGGCCTGATTGACAACCTGCCCGACGGTTGCGCGGTGGAATTGCCCTGCCTGGTGGACCGCAACGGCGTGCAGCCGACCCGCGTGGGCAAGCTGCCGGTGCAGCTCGCCGCGCTGATGCGCACCAACGTCAACGTGCAGGAACTCGTGGTGGAAGCAGTGCTGCAGCAAAAGCGCGAGCATGTCTACCACGCCGCGATGCTAGACCCGCACACCAGCGCCGTGCTGGATCTCGAGCAAACCCGGGCCATGGTGGACGAACTGCTGGCGGCGCACGCTAACTGGCTGCCCGAGTTCCTGCGCGGCTGAGGGGCGCGCAGCGAAAGCAACGGCAGCGTCGGGCGGGCGGCTGGCGCGGCATAATCGGCGCGGGCCAGCTCCAGGCCCGCTCACCGCCCGTTCCGCCGAGGCCCAGTTGTGACCGCCCACCGCCCCACCGCCGCCAGCGCGACCCGCCCCACCCGCATCACGATGCAGGACGTGGCGCGGGCGGCCCAGGTCTCGCAGACCGCCGTCTCTCTGGTGCTGAACCAGCGCGCCGGCGCCAACATACCGCCCGAAACCCGCGAGCGCATCCAGGCCGTGGCAGCCCAGCTGGGCTACCGCCCGAACGCGATGGCGCGCGCGCTGCGCCAGGGCAACTCGAGCCTGCTGGGCTTGGTGACCGACGAGATCGCGACCACGCCGTTCGCGGGTGACATCGTGCGCGGCGCCCAGCAGGCCGCCTGGCAGCAGGGCCGCATCCTGACCCTGGTCAACACCGATCACCAGAGCGCGCTCGAGC
>JBDLVJ010000167.1:0-2818 GCA_039804875.1 Pseudomonadota bacterium
CCGACCCTGGACCTGCGCCTTCAATGCCGGCTCGTTGATGCCCAGCATGGCCAGCGCGCCCATCGCCCGGCCGCGCAGGACTTCCTCGGACAGCTGTACCGCATGACGCTGCGCCAGGGTCGCGAGCAGATGGCGCAGCTCGGTCTCGTCCGAACGCTGATACAGGCTGGCCGTCAGCCAGCCGACCAGCAGGGACAGGCAGACCGCCAGCACCCGATAGACCGAGGCGTAAAGCAGCAGCCCCGGCAGGAGATCCAGCTTGAACCGGTTCATGCCCCCTCCCCGCTGACGCGCGCGGCCGCGCGCAAGACTTGCAGCGCCTGCTCGTAATCGAAGCCACGCAGGGCGGCATCCACGTCGCTCCAGCGCGCCCCGAGCAGGGGGCGCAACAGCGCGGCATCCTGCTCCCAGGCCTGCTCGGCGGCGGAGTCGGAGTCCGCCAGCAAGCGGTCGAGCCGCTGCAGCGCGGCACGCAGCGCCGGCGCATCGGGTGTGACCATCGCCAGCTCCTCGGTCTTCTGGCTGGCCGCCAGCCAGGCGGCGAGCGCGGCGATCAGCGGTTCGAGCCGGATCGAACAGGCCGCCAGCAGGGGCTCGAACAGCGCCGCCGCCGCGCGCTCGCGCAGCGCCTGCTCCAGCGCGGCGGCCTCGGCCTGCAAGGCCGTCGCGCCGATGCTGGCGGCCGTGCCCTTGAGCGTGTGTGCCGCGCGCTCGGCGGTGGCCACATCATCGGCGTCGAGCGCGCGGCGTACCTGGCCGATCGCATCGCCCTCCAGCGCCACGAACTTCTCCAGCAGGCGACGGTAAAGCTCGGTCTTGCCGGCGGTCCGACTCAGACCCAGCCTGACATCGAGACCGGCAATGCCGAGCGGCAACGGGAAGTCGCGGCCCGTGACGCCGTCGGAAGCGGGCGGCGGAACAGGCGGCGGCTGGGCCGGCGCGGCCTCGGCCGGAACCGGCGCGGCAGCGGTCGAGGGGTACCCCGCGCGCGCCGGAATCCAGCGCAGCAAGGCGCGCCAGAGCGCGTCGGGTTCGATCGGCTTGGCGACATAGTCATTCATGCCGGCCTCCAGGCAGCGCTCGCGGTCGCCCTGCATCGCGTTGGCCGTCATCGCGATGATGGGCAGATGGGCGAACTGTGGCAGCCGACGGATCTCGAGCGTCGCGCCCAGGCCATCGAGCAGCGGCATCTGCATGTCCATCAGCACCGCGTCGTAATGGCCCGCGCCACGCTGCAGCAGCTTGTCGAGCGCCGCGCGGCCGTTGTCGGCCACCTCGACTTGCAAGCCGGCATCGCTCAGCAACTCGACCGCCACCTCCTGGTTGAGTTCGTTGTCCTCCGCCAGCAGCAGCCGGGCGCCGGCGATGGCGGCGAGATCGAGCCCCGCGCTGGCCGCTTCGCCCGGCATCAGGGGCGATGCCGGCTGCTCGCCCAGCGCCCGCATGACGGCATCGAACAGCTGCGACGGATTGACCGGCTTGGTCAGCACGCAGTCGAAACCCGTCGCCTCGGCCGCGGCGGCGACCTCGTCACGGCCATAGGCCGTGACCATGACCAGATGCGGCGGCGGCTGCAGGCCCAGGGCCAGGATGCGACGCCCGGCCTCGAGTCCGTCGATGCCGGGCATCTGCCAGTCGGTGAAGACGACGCCGAAAGGTTGCTCCTCGGCGGCGGCGAAGCGCACCGCCTCCACGCCCGCCTCGCCACTGGCCACGGCCGCGACCCGGAAGCTCATCGCGACCAGCATCTCGGTCAGGGCGATGCGGGAGTACTCGTTGTCCTCGATCACCAGCACCCGGCAGCCGCGCAGATCGAGACGCGGCAAGCGGGCCTGCGGCTGCCGCTCCGCCCGGCCCAGGCGCGCGGTGAACCAGAAGGTCGAACCCCGGCCCGGCTCGGACTCGACCCCGACCTCGCCGCCCATGAGCTGGGCAAGGCTCTTGGAGATCGCCAGCCCGAGTCCGGTGCCGCCATAGCGGCGCGAGGTCGATCGGTCGGCCTGGCTGAAGCTCTGGAACAGGCGGGCGCGCTGCTCCTCGCTCAGGCCGATGCCGGTGTCCTGGACCGCGAAATGCAACAGGACATCGCGCGCGCCCGCCTCGCGTTGCGAGACCCGGACCCGGATCTCGCCATGCTCGGTGAACTTGACCGCGTTGTTGCAGTAGTTGACCAGGATCTGGCCCAGGCGCAGCGGATCGCCGACCAGGGCCTGGGTCAGGCCGGGCTCGAGCTCGAAGATCAGCTCCAGCCCCTTGCTGGCGGCCTTCTCGCCCACCAGGTTGGCGACGTTCTCGAGCACCGCGTCGAGTTCGAAGTCGGTGGATTCGATCGTGAGCTTGCCAGCCTCGATCTTCGAGAAGTCCAGGATGTCGTTGATGATGCCGAGCAGGTGCTGGCTCGAGCGCTGGATCTTGCCGAGGTAGTCCTGCTGGCGCGGACTCAGCCCCGACTTGTGCAGCAGATGGGCCATGCCGATGATCGCGTTCATCGGGGTGCGGATCTCGTGGCTCATATTGGCCAGGAAACTGCTCTTGGTGCGCGCGGCGTCCTCGGCCAGTTCGCGCGCCCGGCGCATTTCGTCGGCGACATGGCGCTCCTCGGAAATGTCGTCCAGCGTCCAGACCACGCCCTGCGACAGGTCGTTGAGATCGATCGCATGACCATTGAGGCGGACCCAGATCTGGCTGCCGTCCTGGCGCAGCATCGCCGCCTCGAGCCGCACCGGCTCGCCACGCCGGATCTGCTCGCTGCTGCGCTCGATGCGCTCGCGGCTGTCGGGACTGGCGAACCAGTGCAGCATGTTGCGGCCCACCAGCT
>JBDLVJ010000168.1:0-3821 GCA_039804875.1 Pseudomonadota bacterium
CGAGGTCTGGAAGCGCATCCTGACCAACCTGTTCGAGACCGGCCACCCCTGGATCACCTTCAAGGACGAGTGCAACCGCCGCTCGCCGCAGGACCATGTCGGCGTCGTGCACAGCTCGAACCTCTGCACCGAGATCACGCTCAACACCAGCGACACCGAGACCGCGGTCTGCAACCTGGGCTCGGTCAACCTGGCGCGTCATGTGCGTGACGGCCAGCTCGACGGCGACAAGATCGCGCGCACGGTCAAGACCGCGCTGCGCATGCTCGACAACGTGATCGACCTGAACTTCTACCCCTCGGACCGCGCGCGCGCTTCGAACCTGCGCCATCGTCCGGTCGGCCTCGGCCTGATGGGCGAGACCGAGGCCAAGGTGGCCTGCGGCGTCGATTTCGCCAGCGCGGCCGGCGTGGCCTTCTCGGACCGGGCCATGGAGCTGATCAGCTTCCACGCGATCCAGGCCTCGAGCGCGCTGGCCCGGGAGCGCGGCGCCTACGAGACCTTCCCGGGCTCCAAGTGGAGCCGGGGCCTGCTGCCGATCGACACCGCGCGCCGCCACGAGACCCAGCTCGGCGAGGCGGCCTGGGCCGCGCTGCGGACCCAGGTCGAGACCCAGGGCATGCGCAACAGCAACGTGATGGCGATCGCGCCGACCGCGACGATCTCGATCATCACCGGCACCACGCCCTGCATCGAGCCGATCTTCGAGATCGAGCGCTCGGAAAAGAACATGAGCGGCCAGTTCAAGGTGGTAGATCCCTGCGTCAAGTACGGTCGCCCGGACCTGCTCAAGACGGTCTGGGAGATCGATCCGGGCTGGATCCTGCAAAGCGCCGCCGCGCGCCAGAAATGGATCGACCAGGCCCAGAGCGTCAACATCTTCGTCAAGCAGGGCACCAAGGGCCGCGATCTGGCCGAGATCTACCTCAGCGCCTGGAAGCTGGGCCTCAAGACCACCTATTACCTGCGCGGCCAGACCAAGACCAAGGAAGTGGCCAAGCCGGCGCTGGCCAACGCCGCGCTGCCCACGGACGACGTGGCCGAGGCCGAGCTGCCGACCAACTTCTGCTCGATCGACAACCCGAACTGCGAGGCCTGCCAGTGAGTACCGCCGTGACCATCAACACCACCACCCGCATCACCAATGAGCGCCGCATCGCCTTCGGGCCGCAGGACCAGCTCATGAACATGTCGAGGACAAAATACAAGTGGGCGACCGAGATCTACGACCGCATGGAGGCCAACACCTGGTTCCCGAAGTCGATCCCGCTGGTGGCCGACCGCGAGACCTACCGCAGCGGCGCGCTCAACGCGCGCGAGCGCAATGCCTATGACAAGGCGCTGGCCTTCGTCTCCAACCTGGACGGCATCCAGTTCAACAACCTGATCCACAACATCGGCCAGCACATCACGGCGCCCGAGGTCAGCCTGGCGATCGCGCGCCAGGCCTCGGAGGAAGGCGTGCATGTGCGCAGCTACCAGTTCCTGATCGAGGCGGTCTCGCTCGACCCGGAATCGGTCTACATGATGTTCGAGCACGACGGCATGCTGGCCCGGAAGAACGAATTCATCATGCGTTCCTCGTCGGTGCTGAAGGACGATCCGACACCGGCCAACTTCGCGCGCGCCATCGTCGGCAATGTGATCCTGGAAGGCATCTACTTCTATTCGGCCTTCCTGGTGTTCTACACGCTGGCGCGCAACGGCAAGATGCTGGGCAGCGCGGACATGATCAAGTACATCAACCGCGACGAGGGCGAGACCCATCTCGACCTGTTCACCAACCTGCACCACGCCTTCCAGGCCGAGAACCCGGAGCTCTACGACGAGCAGTTCCGCCAGGACGCGATCCAGCTGATCAGGGACGCGGTCGAGCTCGAGGTCAGCTGGGGCCAGTACATCATCCAGGGCGGGATCCTGGGCCTGACCGACGAGGTGGTGGAGAACTTCGTCAAGGGCCTGGCCAACAAGCGCTCGATGGCGCTGAACCTGGGCGTGATCTACCCGGGCGTGGTCAACGCCGTGCCCTGGTTCGACGACTTCAGCAAGCCCAACGGCACGCGCAGCAACTTCTTCGAAAGCAAGCCGACCGACTACGCCACCGACGGCCTGGAGTGGTGAGCCAGACATGGCCTACGGCGTCACCGACCTCGCGACCTTCGTGCTCGGCACGATCTTCATCGTGCTGCTGCCGGGTCCGAACTCGCTCTATGTGATGGCGCTGGCCTCGCGTCACGGGGTGGCGACGGGCTACCGGGGAGCGGCCGGCATCTTCGCCGGCGACACGGTGCTGATGCTGCTGTCGACGGCTGGCGCAGCCTCGCTGCTGCGCAGCACGCCGCTGGCCTTCATGGCGGTCAAGTACATTGGCGCGCTCTACCTGGCTTGGCTCGGCCTCGGCCTGGTGCGCGCGGCCTGGCGGCAATCGACCGCCGCGCCGGCGCGGGACGCCGTGGTGACGCCACGAGACTCGAAACTGGAGCGGAGCCCCGGCCGGCCGTTCCGGACCGCCTTCCTGATCAGCCTGATGAATCCGAAGGCGATCCTGTTCTTCGT
The DNA here is from genome assembly GCA_039804875.1 of Pseudomonadota bacterium. GTDB lineage: Bacteria > Pseudomonadota > Gammaproteobacteria > Burkholderiales > Burkholderiaceae_C > Malikia. The sequence continues at coordinate 2,557 of JBDLVJ010000168.1, forward strand.
CTCCTTCTTCATCCAGTTCGTCGATCCGGGCTACGCCCATCCGGCGCTGTCCTTCCTGCTGCTCGGGCTGATCGTGCAGGCCTGCAGCGCGCTCTACCTGAGCGCGCTGATATTCGGTGGCGCGCGGCTGGCCGAACGCTTCGGCCGCCACCAGGGTCTGGCGGCAGGCGGGATGGGGGCGATGGGCGCGCTGTTCATCGGCTTCGCGCTGCGGCTCGCGAGCGCTTCGCTGGGCTGAGTACAGCGCGGATTTTCACGACCGCAGCGCGGCGGCCGCTTTCAGTTCAGCGCCGCGGCGGGACCGAAGAACTCGCAATGGGTTTGCGCCTCCGGCACGCCGAGCGCCTTCAGATGGCGCTTGACCAGCGCCATGAACGGCTTGGGGCCGAGGAAATAGGCGTCCAGATCGCGGCTCGCCGGCAGCCAGTCGGCCAGGCGCTGCTGGTCGAGCCGGCCGACCGCGTCGGCGCCATCGTCCGCGCCGGCCTGGTCGTAGCAATAGAAGCGCTGCAGCTGGGGATGGCGGGCGGCCAGCGCCTCGACGGTCTCGCGGAAGGCGTGGCTGACGCGGTCGCGGGCACAGTGGATGAAGTGGACCGCGCGTTCGGTCTCGAGCGCCGCCTGCAGCATCGCCAGCGTCGGGGTGATGCCGACCCCGCCGCTGATCAGCACCAGCGGCTTGTCGCCGTCGCGCAGCACGAAGTTGCCCGCCGGCGGGAACAGCTGCAGGATGTCGCCCGGGACGACCTGCTCGTGCAGGTGCTGGGACACCCGGCCACCGGGCTCGCGCTTGACGCTGATGCGCAGTGTGCTGCCATTGGCAGCCGACGAGAGCGAATAGTTGCGCCGCTGCTCCTGGCCATCGAGGACCAGGCGCAGGCCGATGTACTGGCCCGGCTGGTGGGCGATCACCGGGCCGCCATCGACCGGGCTCAGATGGAACGAGGTGATGAGGCTGCTCTCGGCCTCCTTGCGCGTGACGCGGAAGGCGCGCTCGCCACGCCAGCCGCCCGGAGCGGCCTCGATCGCGGCATAGGTCTGCGCCTCGGCGCCGATCAGCAGGTCGGCCAGCTGCTGATAGGCCGCGCCCCAGGCGTCGATCACGGCGTCGGTGGCGATCTCGGCCCCCAGCACCTCGCGGATCGCGCGCAGCAGGCAGGCGCCGACGATCGGGTAATGCTCGGGCTGGACCTGCAGCGACACATGCTTGTGCACGATCTGCGCCGGCAGGTCGCCCAGCGCCTCCAGGCGATCGATATGCTTGG
>JBDLVJ010000169.1:0-3072 GCA_039804875.1 Pseudomonadota bacterium
GACCGCCGCCTGGCGCCTGCCGCTGCTGCTGATGCTGGCCTTCCTCGGCAAGGGGCTGGCCGAGTACGTCATCAGCGTGTCGAGCCAGTGGGTCGCCAACAAGGCCGTGGCCGACCTGCGCCAGCGGGTCTTCGAGCACCAGATGGCCTTGCCGCTGGCGCTGCACCAGTCTGAGCCGCCAGGTCGCATGCTGTCGCGCATCCTGTACGACATTCCGCAGGTCGGGCAGGCGCTCTCGACTGCCTGGATCATCGTGATCCGCGACTCGCTGGTGATCGTCGGCCTGGTCGGCTACCTGCTTTACTCCGCCTGGGAGCTCACGCTGCTGATCGTGGCCGTCGCTCCGGTAGTGGCCTGGATCATCCGCGTCGCCAGCACCCGTCTGCGCAGCTCGAATCAGGACATCCAGGACATCACGGGTCGCCTGACCGGCATGGTCGATGCGTCGCTGCTCGGGATCAAGGAGATCAAGGTCTTCGGCGCGCGCGACTACGAGGCCCGGCGCTTTCGGGTGGTGGTCGACCGCTTGCGCCGCGAGACCATGCGCGCGATCCGGGTCTCGGCGGCCAACGTGCCGCTGGTGCAGGTGCTGGCCGCGATGGCGGTGTCGGGCGTGATCTATGTCGCCACCAGCCTTTCGGCCAACGACCGTCTCTCGCCGGGCGAGTTCATCGGCTTCGTCACCGCGATGTCCATGCTGTTCGAGCCGATCCGGCGCCTGACCAATGTCAACGCCACGATCCAGAGCGGCCTGGCAGGCGCGCAGAGCATCTATGCCTTGCTCGACCAGCCGCCCGAGCCCGAGTCGCCGGCCGGCGCCGGCGAGTCGCTGCCCGGTTCGCTGGCGCAGGGCCTGGTCCGCTTCGACCGGGTCTGCTTCCGCTATCCCGGCCAGGGCGCCTGGGCGGTGGACGACCTGACGCTCGACATCATGCCGGGCCAGACCGTGGCGCTGGTCGGCGGTTCGGGCAGCGGCAAGACGACGCTGGCGAGCTTGCTGGCGCGCTTCTTCAACCCCGAGTCGGGCCGCATCCTGATCGACGAGGTGCCGATCGACGCGCTGGCGCTGTCGCAGTGGCGCGAGCAGATCGCCTTCGTCAGCCAGCAGGTGGTGCTGTTCGACGGCACGGTGGCCGCCAACATCGCCTATGGACGGCCCGATGTCCCGCTCGAGCGCATCGAGCAGGCGGCCCGCGCGGCCCATGCCATGGAGTTCATCGAGCGCCTGCCCGAGGGCCTGCAGACCGAGATCGGCGAGAACGGGGCCCGGCTGTCTGGCGGCCAGCGCCAGCGCCTCGCGCTCGCGCGCGCCTTCCTGAAGGACGCGCCGATCCTGATCCTCGACGAGGCCACCTCGGCGCTGGACACCGAATCCGAGCGCCAGGTCCAGGCCGCCCTGGGCACCCTGATCCAGGGCCGCAGCACGCTGGTGATCGCGCACCGCCTGTCCACCGTCGAGGGGGCGGACAAGATCGTGGTCATGGATAATGGACGCATCGTCGAACAGGGCCGTCACCAGGAGCTGCTGGCACGCGGTGGCGCCTACGCCAGGCTGTACCGGATGCAGTTCAAGGAGGAATCCTCGGACCGAGGCGGCTTATTTCTGGAACCCATCCCATGATCATCGTCACCGGCGGCGCCGGCTTCATCGGCAGCAATCTCGTGCAGGGCCTCAACGCCCGTGGCATCTCCGACATCCTGGTGGTCGATGACCTGACCGACGGGCGCAAATGCCTGAACCTGTCCGACGCCCATATCCGCGACTACCTCGACAAGGATGATTTCCTGGCCCGCGTCCGGGCCGGCGAGGATCTCGGCCCGGTCGAGGCGATCTTTCACCAGGGCGCCTGCTCGGCGACCACCGAGTGGGACGGCCGCTTCGTGATGAACGTCAACTACCAGTACAGCAAGGTCCTGCTGCACTGGTGCCTGGAGCGCCAGGTGCCGTTCTATTACGCTTCCTCGGCCTCGGTCTACGGCGAGGGTCCGGTGTTCGCCGAGGCCCGCGAGCACGAGCACCCGCTCAACGCCTACGCCTTCTCCAAGTTCCAGTTCGATGTCTATCTGCGCGGCTTGCAGGCGCAGATGGCCAGTCCGGTGGTCGGCCTGCGCTACTTCAACGTCTACGGCCCGCGCGAGCAGCACAAGGGCGGCATGGCCAGCGTCGCCTTTCACCTCAACAACCAGCTCCGCGACGGCGACAGCGTGCGCCTGTTCGAGGGCTGCGATGGCTACGGCCCGGGCGAGCAGCGGCGCGACTTCATCCATGTCGATGACGTGGTGGCGGTCAATCTCTGGCTGTTCGATCACCCGCAGGTCTCGGGCATCTACAACTGCGGCACCGGCCGCGCCCAGAGCTTCAACGACGTGGCCCAGGCGGTGCTCAAGTTCCACGGCCGTGGCCGCCTGGACTACATCCCGTTCCCGGACCAGCTCAAGGGCCGCTACCAGAGCTTCACCGAGGCCGATATCGGCGCGCTGCGCGCGGCCGGCTACGACGCGCCCTTCCTGAGCGTGGAGGAGGGCGTGGCGCGCTACCTGGCCTGGCTGGCCCAGCGCGCGTGAATTCGCCGGTGCGTCGCATCCTGGTGATCGGCCCGTCCTGGGTCGGCGACATGGTCATGGCGCAAAGCCTGTTCATGACGCTCAAGGCCGCCGAGCCACGGGTCGAGATCGACGTGCTCGCGCCTGGCTGGTCGCTGCCGATCCTGGCGCGCATGCCCGAGGTGAGACAGGGCATCGCGATGCCGTTGGGCCATGGCCAGTTCGGACTCAAGACGCGCTGGCGGCTGGGTCGCCAGTTGGCGGGCTCGGGCTACGACCAGGCCATCGTGCTGCCGGGCTCCCTCAAGTCGGCGCTGGTGCCGTGGTTCGCCGGCATTGCGCGGCGCACGGGTTTTCGTGGCGAGATGCGCCATGTATTGCTCAACGACATGCGCCGTCTCGACAAGCAGGCCTTGCCGATGACGGTGCAGCGCTTCGTCGCGCTGGGCCTGCCCGCCGACGCGGCGCAGCCACCCGCGACGCCGGTGCCGCGCCTGAGGGCCGATCCGGCCAACTTCGCCCGCCTGC
>JBDLVJ010000170.1:0-7896 GCA_039804875.1 Pseudomonadota bacterium
GCCAGATCGCGCTGGCGATCTGACCGTACCCGAGCAGCCGACCCCGGGGTTCAACCCGGGGCTGGAGCGCTAGCTCCCCACAAGTTCTCACCCACCAGGCCCCGTGCCGGGTTTTTCCTGCTTGCCCGCCACGCAGTGGGCTTTTCTACGCCTTTACCTCATGAACAACACCTCAACCCATACCCACAAGCTGCTGATCGGCTTGGTCGGAACGGCCGGCGCCGGCAAGGACACCGTGGCCGAGCTGATCCACGACATGAACCAGTCCTGCTTTGTCATCGTCGACGTTCGAACACAGCCCGAGGTCGACGCCATTCACGCGCAGGGCGGCGTGATCTGGCGCATCGAGCGGCCCGGCGTGGCGCCTGCGAGTGAGTCCTCCATCGCGGCCGACCGCGTGATCGTCAACAACAGCAGCCCGACTGAACTTCGGTCTAATGTTGGCTACGAGCTGGCCCGGCTGGACTACGAAAAAACCGGCATGGTGAGGTCGGCATGAGCGCCGCACCGACCGAGCCGACGCTGCGGCAGCGCATCGAGGGCATCCTGCACGACCACTCTGGGCGCGGCGTGGCGCTGACGCGCCTCTACGAGCTGCTGCCCGAGGCCGCGATCAGCCATGTGCGGCTGACCGTCAAGAATTTGATGAAACGCAACCTGGTGATTCGCCACGGCACGATGCGCTACCCGGCTTACCAGCTGGTGCGCGCAGGCGACCCGCTGCACCGACCCGCCGAAGCCGCGCCGGTCGAGCTGGTGCAGGCGCTGCACACCAAGCAGGCCAGCAAGCCGCGCGTCAAGGCGGCGTTGGCGGAGGCCGTGACCTGGCCGGCTGACGTCAAGATCCAGCACTTCACGCTGGCGCGCAAACCGCCGCCGTACACCGGAACCGATTGGACCGGCGCCATGACGCGCAGCGACTGCGAGGACCATCAGCTGGTGCCGTCCAGGCGCGGCGACATGCGCATCGCGCACCGGGGCCCGATGGGCATTTGTGGAGCGCGCAAGCGCCGGGAGTGCGTTGAGCAGGGGAGCAACCCGTGAACCTGATGCGCTTTCTCGACAGCGGCATCGACCGCATCAAGCAATCCGAATCTGACCGCGCGGCCGAACGGCTACGACGTGACTGGATGAGCGCCCTGCTGGCAGACGAGACCCGGGCCTGGATGAACCTGGGCCAGGTCGATCGCGTTGCCTTGCGCGGAGTGCTCGGCTTGCTGGCCCTGGCCGGCTTCTGTCATCTGCACGATGGCCATGACCAGGACGCGCCCGCCATGCGGGTGATACGCGGCGCGATCAGCGCGGGCGAGCAGTGTGGCCACGCTGGCAGCGTCATCACCCGCGAGACCGCGCAAGCGTTCGCGGCGGCAGCCAGCCGGGCCCACGAGATTTTCCGTACGGCCAGCCTGGAGGCCATCAAGTCAACCGCCATGACCGTGAATCAACGGCTGCTGCAAGGTGGGCCAACCTCGCCGCGCTGGCACCCAATCAGGATGTGAACCATGAACTTCTGTAATGACTATGACCAGCGCACCACGGGCGCGGGCTACCCGACACGGCGTGAACCGGCCGCGCCAACGGTGCCCTACCGCGCCGGATCGAAGCGCCTGGAAAACCTGCTGCAAGCCATCTCGTATGGCGTGGCGGTGCTGGGCGCCCTGTGCTTGGTGGCGGCAGTGATCACGCTGCTCGGGATGATGGAAGGGCTGCCGCGATGATCGTCTCGAAACAACAAATCGCCGCCGCCGTGGCCCGCTGCCTGGCGCTGGACGGCGACCAGGAGGCCGCGATCGAGGTCGTCGCCCAGTCCATGCACTTGTCGGTGGAGACGGTGCGGGAGTGCGTCGAGGGAGTGGCGGCATGAGCATGACATTAGACGTCGACCAGGCCGCCGAGATGATGAAGATCCACCCGAAAACGGTGACGGACCTCATTGCATCCGGAGCCATCCCGGCCGCCAAGATCGGGCGCGCCTGGGTGATGCTGACAAGCGATGTGATGCACTACATCGACAACATGATCTCGCAGCAAACCGCGCAGCGGATGGGGGTGTCGCAGCGCGGAAGACGCGTTACCAGAGCTGCTCGGCCAGATCGGAGCCGCGAAGATTCGCGTACCGCATCATCATCCGGTGCGACTTGTGCCCGCTGATTTTCATGATCTGCGCCTCGCTGAGGTTGGTCCGCTCGAACAGGCGGGACACGGCCTCGTGGCGCAGGTCATGGAAATGCAGGTCGACACAGCCAGCCACATCGAAGATTCCAGGGCTGCGCGTGTTGTGATACAGCTTTGAGACGCTGTTGGTCACCAGCTTCAAGGCGCGTTCGCTGCTGTTGCCATCCCACCACGGGAAGACGTTTCCAGCCGGGATGCCATCCGGCAATTCCCGCGCTCCCAGATACCCCTTGAAGCCAGCCAGGGCGACGGATGACAGCGGCACCTGGCGCTTGTCCCCGTTCTTCGTCTTGTCGAGAAACACCGTGCGCTTGGCCAGGTCGACCTGGTCGACCGAGAGCGTGTACATCTCGCGCAGCCGCATCCCGGACTCGACCGCCAGCACAAACAGGAAGCGCAGGGCCGGCACATGCTCGAGCGTGAGCGGCCGCTGCTTGCGTTCCAGCACCCCGCCGTCCATCACTTCGAGGATGCGCTCGTACTCCCCGGGCTCAAGTCGCCGGTCGCGCTCGCCGTCGGTTTTCGCCTCACCGGCCAGCGCAGCGTCGGTCTTGGTGTACTGGGCGTAGCCGTCCGGCAGCGTGCGCAGCGGGTGGTCCGGCATGGTCAGATAGCCCTTGCGCATGCCCCAGTCGGTGGCCCTGGCCAGCGCCCCGACCTTGGCCCGGATCGTCCCCGGGGCCAGCTTGTCCACCCGTTTCATGCCGCTGATCCACTCGTCGACCCAGTGCGCATCGATGCTGGTCAAGCGGGTGCCGCCGAGGCTATAGGCGATCGTCCCCAGTGCCCCGCGATCCTTGGCCGACGGGTGGGCATCGCGTTCGTACTCGCGCACCAGGTCCATGATCGTGATGACCTTGGCGGTCTGCCGGAACTCCCCCGGCACGATGCCGCGGTCCAGCAACGCCTCTACCTTCTTGACGTAGGCGTCCCCCTCCGACTCATTCTCGAACGTCAGATAAATGGGTTTGTCGAGCACCCCCGCTCGCTTGATGACGTATTCCCAGCCGTTGGGACGCTTGCGCTTGCCCGCCATATGGCACCTCCATATTCTCGAAAAGACGCACATTACGCGATCCTGTCGAGTGGTGAGTGCTGCTTTTTAGTTGGCACAGGCTCCGTTAGGCTCCCTTCGAGGGTGGCAAACGGGCAAGAAAAAAGGCCCTGCATTGCTGCAGGGCCTTGATTTCATTGTGAATTCTTGGTGGGTCCTGACGGGCTCGAACCGCCGACATCTTCCGTGTAAAGGAAGCGCTCTACCAACTGAGCTAAGGACCCGGATGCGGGATGAGGCCATCCGGCATTCACGCTGAGTGAACAGCTGCGAATTCTAGCCGCTGTTGGCGGCCCCGCTGGCACGACCGGCAAAAGATTTCGTCACCCAGGGACGCTCAACGCGCCTTGGCCCGGATCTCGGGCAGGGCCTTCTTCAGGTAATAGACCATGGACCAGATCGTCAGCACGGCGGAAGCCCAGATCAGCACCCGGCCCCAGGCCTGGGTATCGACGCCAACCAGCGGCGCCTGATAGAGCAGGAAGGGAATCGCGACCATCTGCACGCTGGTCTTGAGCTTGCCAACCCGGTGCACGGCCACGCTCTTGTTGGCGCCGATGGTGGCCATCCACTCGCGCAGGGCCGAGATCGCGATCTCGCGCCCGATGATGATCAGCGCGACAAAGACATCGGTACGCCCCAGATGCACCAGCACCAGCACGCAGGCACAGACCAGGAACTTGTCAGCCACCGGGTCGAGGAAGGCGCCGAAGGACGAGGTCTGGTTGAGCTTGCGCGCCAGATAGCCGTCGGCCCAGTCGGTGGCTGCGAAAACCACGAACAGCCAGGTCGCGATCAGGTTCTGGCGCTGGCCCTCAAGGCCGGGCCAGTAGAACACCGCGACGATCAGCGGGATGGCCGCGATCCGGGCCCAGGTCAGCAGTGTCGGCAGGTTGAAGAACATGCAGCGGATTATGCAGGCTGACGATGGGGGTTTCGATGACGGGTGCTCAATGCAGGGCGCGATAGATCGCGTCGGCGAGCTCGCCCGAGATGCCCTCGACGCCTGCCAGGTCCTCGACGCTGGCATCGGCCACGCCCTTGAGACCGCCAAAGCGCTGCAGCAGGCGGGCCCGCTTCCTGGGTCCGACGCCAGGGATGTCCTCGAGCTTGCTGGCGCCGGTGCGCGTCTTGGCGCGCTGGGCCCGCATGCCCGTGATCGCGAAGCGGTGCGCCTCGTCGCGGATCTGCGCCACCAGCATCAGCGCGGCCGAGTCGGCGCCCAGATAGACCTTGTCGCGCCCGTCGGCAAAGACCAGCTCCTCCAGGCCGACCTTGCGGCCCTCGCCCTTCTCGACCCCGACCAGACGACCCAGGTCGAGCCCGAGCGCCTCGAACACCTCGCGCGCGGCGCCGACCTGGCCCTTGCCGCCGTCGATCAGCACGATGTCGGGCAGACGCGCGCCGGCCTTGGTCACCGGCTCGCCGCCGCCGGCTTCGCACAGCGCCTCGGCCAGCTTGCCGTAGCGCCGCTCGAGCACCTGGCGCATGGCGGCGTAGTCATCGCCCGGCGTGATGCCGTCGATGTTGTAGCGCCGGTACTGGCTGCCCTGCATCTTGTGGTCCTCGAACACGACGCAGGAGGCGACGGTGGCCTCGCCGGCGGTATGCGAGATGTCGAAGCATTCGATGCGCAAGGCCTCGAGCGCGTCATCGGCCAGGTCGAGCGCCTGGACCAACGCGCGGGTGCGCGCCTGCTGCGAGCCCTCCTCGGCCAGCAGGCGCGCGAGCTGCAGCTCGGCGTTCTTCTGCGCCATCTCGAGCCAGGCGCGGCGATGCTCGCGCGGGTGAAACACCGGATGGATCTTGATGCCGCTCTGCTCGGTCAGCAGCTCGAGCAGGCCGGCATCGACCGGGGCACCAAGCACCAGCACCGGCGGCGGCGCGGCCTGGGTGTAGTGCTGGGCGATGAAGGCCTCGAGCACGCGCTGCTCGACCGGTGCCGGGGCGGGGCGGGGCCGAACGCCAGCAGCGGCGTCGCTGCCAACCGCGCCATGGCTGTCATCCGTGCCGTCGGCCTCCTCATCGGCCGCCAGCGCGGCCAGCAGCGCGCCGTCCTCGACATGGGCCGGAAAATAGGGCCGGTCGCCCAGATGGCGCCCGCCGCGCACCATCGCCAGGTTGACGCAGGCGCGTCCGCCCTGGACCTTGACCGCCAGGATGTCGACATCCTGATCCGAGACGTTTTCCATCGACTGCTGGTGCAGCACACGGGACAGCGCGCTCATCTGGTTGCGCGCCTCGGCCGCCTGCTCGAACTCGAGCCGTTCGGAGTGCTGCAGCATCCGGGCCTCGATCTCGGCCAGCACGGTCTGGGTCTCGCCGCGCAGGAAGGCGCCGGCCGCGCGCACATCCTGCGCATAGTCAGCCGCGCTGACCAGACCGACGCAGGGCCCCGAGCAACGCTTGATCTGGGCCAGCAGGCAGGGTCGGCTGCGGTGCTTGAACACCGTGTCCTCGCAGGTGCGCAGGCGGAACACCTTCTGCAGCAGCTCGAGCGTCTCCTTGACCGCCCAGGCGCTCGGGTAGGGGCCGAAATACTGGTGCTTCTTCTCGACCGCGCCCCGGTAGTAGGACATGCGCGGGTAATGCTCGGGCCGGGCTTCGCCGCCCTGCCCAGCCGGCGAACGCGCGAAGGCCAGGGTCCAGCTGCTGGCGCTCAGGCGCAGATAGGGGTAGCTCTTGTCGTCACGGAACAGGATGTTGTAGCGCGGCTGCTGGGTCTTGATCAGGTTGTTTTCCAGCAGCAGCGCCTCGGCCTCGGAGCGCACCACCGTGGTCTCGAGCCGCGCGATCTTCGACACCATGTGGCCGATCCGGGTGCCGTCATGGGTCTTCTGGAAATAGCTCGAGACGCGGCGCTTGAGGTCCTTGGCCTTGCCGACATAGAGCAACAGGCCGTCGGCGTCGAAATAGCGGTAGACGCCCGGCAGGGCTGGCAAGGCGGCGACGGCCCGCAGCAGGGATTCGGGATGGGTGGCGCTCATGGGGGCGGCGGCAAGCGGTTCGCTGACAAGGAAAGGCGTCACTGTAAGACAATCGCGCGGTGAATTGCCAACATCACCCTGCCCTGAACTGGGACATCTTCTGCCATGTGATCGACAACTGGGGCGACCTCGGCGTCTGCTGGCGGCTGGCGACCAACCTGGCCGCGCGCGGCCAGCGCGTGCGGCTGTGGACCGACCAGCCCGAGCCGCTGGACTGGATGGCGCCGGGCGCGCGTTCCGGCGCCTTGGCCGCTGATGCCGGCACCCTGGCCGGCATCGAGGTCCGGCACTGGCCGCGCGGCGAGCCGGCCGCGCTGGTACCCGATCTGCCCGCCAGCGATGTGCTGGTCGCTGCCTTTGGCTGCGAGATCGACCCGGCCTGGGTCGCCGCGCTGCAGCCCGAAGCGGCAACGGGCGTGCCACAGCGGCTCTGGCTCAACCTCGAATACCTGAGCGCCGAGCCCTATGTCGAGCGCTGCCACCGGCTGGCCTCGCCGGTCATGAGCGGGCCGCTGGCCGGACGGACCCAGTGGTTCTTCTACCCCGGCTTCACGCCCGCGACCGGCGGCCTGCTGCGCGAGCCCGGGCTGATGGCGCGGCGCGCGGCCTTCGAGCGCGGTGCCTGGCTGCGCGGCCAAGGCTTGCCGGCAGAGAGTGACGCGCCGCGCGTGACCCTGTTCTGCTACGAACCGGCGCGGCTGCCCGAGCTGCTGCGCGACCCCGCGCTGCGCGCGGCGCACTGGCTGGTCGCGCCTGGCCGCCCGGCCGCCGCGCTGGAGCTGGCCTGGCCGGCCGCTGCCGAGCTACAAGCCCAGCGCCGTGCCCTGCCCCATCTCGCGCAGACCGAGTTCGACCACCTGCTCTGGGCCAGCGACCTGAACCTGGTGCGCGGCGAGGACTCGCTGGTGCGCGCGCTCTGGGCCGGCCAGGCTTTCGTCTGGCATATCTACCCGCAGCATGACGACGCGCACCACCTCAAGCTTGAGGCTTTCCTCGACTGGCTCGAAGCCCCGCCCTCGCTGCGCGCCTTCCATCGGGTCTGGAACGGCGTGATAGACGCCCCCCTGCCGCCGATCGACCTGGCCGCCTGGCGGGCCTGCGCGCTCGCGGCCCGGGACCGGCTGCTGCGCCAGGATGATCTGGCGCGCCAGCTCTTGGGCTTTGTGGCTGAAAAACGGTAAAATCAAAGGTTTGACGCGTATCGAGGGCCCGTTGGGGGCTCTGGCGCGTACAGATCAACGGGCAAACTGCCCACTCGCCGCACGAACGGACCCCCAGGGGCCGGGGCGGCAAATTCCACAGGAAGCACCATGAAAATCGCTCAAGAAATCCGCGCCGGCAACGTGATCATGCACGGCAAGGATCCGATGATCGTCCTGAAGACCGAATACGCCCGTGGCGGCCGTGGCGCTGCCACCGTGCGCATGAAGCTCAAGGGCCTGCTGGGCAACATGGGTACCGAAGTCGTGTTCCGCGCCGACGACAAGATCGACAACGTGATCCTCGACAAGAAGGAATGCACCTATTCCTACTTCGCTGATCCGATGTATGTCTGCATGGACGCCGACTACAACCAGTACGAAGTCGAAGCCGAGAACATGGGCGACGCGCTGAACTACCTGGAAGACGGCATGTCGCTGGAAGTCGTGTTCTATGACGGCAAGGCGATCTCGGTTGAAG
>JBDLVJ010000171.1:0-11463 GCA_039804875.1 Pseudomonadota bacterium
CTCGGCCCGGCTGGTGAACATGCGGTAGGGCTCGGTCACGCCCTTGGTGATCAGGTCATCGACCAGCACGCCGAGGTAGGCCTCGTCGCGCCGTGGCGTCCAGGCCGCCTCGCCGCGCACCCGTAGCGCCGCGTTGATGCCCGCGAACAGGCCCTGCGCCGCCGCCTCCTCGTAGCCGGTGGTGCCGTTGATCTGGCCGGCGAAGAACAGGCCCTCGATCTGGCGGGTCTCGAAGCTCGACCTGAGCCCGCGCGGGTCGAAGTAGTCGTACTCGATCGCGTAGCCCGGACGCAGGATATTGCAGTGCTCCAGGCCCTTGATCGAGCGCACCAGCGCGAGCTGGATATCGAACGGCAGGCTGGTGCTGATGCCGTTGGGGTAGAACTCGTGGGTCGTCAGGCCCTCGGGCTCGAGGAAGATCTGGTGACTGTCCTTGTCGGCGAAGCGGTTGATCTTGTCCTCGACGCTCGGGCAGTAGCGCGGGCCGACGCCCTCGATCTTGCCGGTGAACATCGGGCTGCGGTCGAAGCCGCTGCGGATGATCTCGTGCGTGCGCTCGTTGGTGTGCGTGATCCAGCAGGGCAGCTGCTGCGGGTGCATCGCGGCATTGCCCATGAAGCTGAACACCGGCACCGGCTGGTCGGCCGTGCCCGAGCCCGGCATGCCGTCGCCGGGCTGCTCGGCGCACTGGCTGAAGTCGATGCTGCGGCCGTCGAGGCGCGGCGGCGTGCCGGTCTTGAGCCGGCCCTGCGGCAACTTCAATTCCTTCAGTCGCACCGACAGACTGACCGAGGGCGGGTCGCCGGCACGCCCGCCGGCGTGGTTCTCCAGCCCGACATGGATCTTGCCGTCAAGGAAGGTGCCGGCCGTCAGCACCACCGTGCGGGCGCGAAAGCGAATGCCGATCTGCGTCACGGCACCGACCACGCGATCGCCCTCGACCATCAGGTCGTCGACCGCCTGCTGGAACAGCGTCAGGTTCGGCTGGTTCTCCAGCCGGCGGCGGATCGCGGCCTTGTACAGGATGCGATCGGCCTGGGCCCGGGTCGCGCGCACCGCCGGCCCCTTGCTGCCGTTGAGGATGCGGAACTGGATGCCGCTCTCGTCGGTCGCCAGCGCCATCGCGCCGCCGAGCGCATCGACCTCCTTGACCAGATGGCCCTTGCCGATGCCTCCGATCGAGGGGTTGCAGCTCATCTGCCCCAGCGTCTCGATGTTGTGGGTCAGCAGCAGGGTCTGGCAGCCCATGCGCGCGGCGGCCAGCGCGGCCTCGGTGCCGGCATGGCCACCGCCGACGACGATGACATCGAATTCTTGGGGATACAACATGGAAGAGGCGGCCGCGACGGCCAGGCTGGAATCGAAGTCCCTATTTTATGGGAGGGGGTGTTTTGGCGGGCGAGCCGGTCGAAATGAAGTCCGCCACCGGCGGGAAGCGCCTCGGAGTGGGTCTATCATGTGCAGAGTGGCTTCTGTTGGCCCGGTGTCTCAGGCTCAGACGCAACAGTTGCGCCAGCAAGTTCGAGCCTCCCCCCCGAAAAACCCCGCCCTGAATCTAGAAAGACGATATGAACGCACCCATGACCAAAGGCATCGGAGAATTCATTGGCTACGAGATGATCCTTGCCATCATCATTGCCTCGCAGGACAAGTTCAAGTCCGAGGCGCTTTCGGCGGCTAGCGAATCGCTGCTCGATGCCAGAATCCTGGATTCGATCGAATTCCTCGAGGAAGAGCAAAAGCAGGAAGTGCTCGACGCCGCCAAGAACGCGGTGGAACGAGTCGGAAAACTGTCGGCGGCCATCCGCTTCGCCGTGGAACAGCAAGATCCCGCCTGACGCCACTGGCGTGACATCACGCCTTCAACCAGGCGCCGAGACACGGCAAGGCAGGCGGGACATGCCCCTCGAATGCCGCCCCGGCTGCGCCGCCTGCTGCATCGCGCCCTCGATCAGCAGCGCGATGCCCGGACTGCCGCACGGCAAGCCCGCCGGCATCCACTGCCCCCATCTCGACGCCGCGCTGCGCTGCCGCCTGTTCGGCCAGCCCGAACGGCCGGCGGTTTGCGGCTCGCTGCCGCCCAGCCGCGAGATGTGCGGCGAGACGCGCGAGCAGGCGATGATCTATCTGCGGCGGCTCGAAGCCGCGACCCGTCCGGACCCGGGCTGAACCGGATCCGCGGCAGCGGCTAGCTGCCAGCCGGCCAGCCCTCCCGCACCAACTTGCACCGCAGGCACCGATCCTGATCGCGACCTGCCCGCCTGCGCACAAGGCTGGTGAAGACAAGTACCCAATCAGCGCCGGGATTGTGTACAAAGCTGGCATGGCGCTTGCGTAACCCAGGCCATGAGCCTCACCAAGCCCCCCGTCGCTTCCGCACTCGAGCTGGTCGGACTGACCAAGCGTTATGGCAACGCCTTCACCGCGGTCAATGCGATCGACCTCAGGATAGCGGCCGGCAGCTACTGCTGCCTGCTCGGCCCCTCGGGCTGTGGCAAGAGCTCGACCCTGCGCATGATCGCCGGCCACGAGACGGCGTCCGAGGGCGACATCCTGCTCGGCGGGCGCAACATCACGCAGGCACCGGCGGCGCAACGCGGCACCGCCATGATGTTCCAGAGCTATGCGCTGTTCCCGCACCTGAGCGCGCTCGACAACGTCGCCTTCAGCCTCAAGATGAAAGGCATCGGCAAGGCCGAGCGCCAGCGCCAGGCGCAGGAACTGCTCGAACGGGTGGCACTGGGGGCGCTGGCGCAGCGCAAGCCGGCTGAACTGTCGGGCGGACAGCAGCAGCGCGTCGCGCTCGCCCGCGCCTTGATCACCCAGCCCCAGGTGCTGCTGCTCGACGAGCCGCTGTCGGCGCTCGACCCCTTCCTGCGCGTGCAGATGCGGGCCGAACTGCGCCGCTGGCAACAGGAGCTCGGGCTGACCTTCATCCATGTCACCCACTCGCAGGAAGAGGCCATGGCCCTGGCCGACCAGATGGTGGTGATGAACCAGGGCCGGATCGAGCAGGCCGGCAGTCCGCGCGAGGTCTTCAACCAGCCCGCGACCGAATTCATCGCCCACTTCATGGGCGGGCACAACGTGCTCGACAGCGGCGGGCAGCGCATCGCGGTCCGCGCCGACCGGATCGCCGTGCGCGACATCGCCGCGACGGCGGACGACCTGCCCGGCCTGACGGGACAGGTCTGCGACCTCGAATACCAGGGCAGCTATGTGCTGCTCGGGGTCGAGACCCTGGACAGCGCGCCCGAGCCGCGCAAGAAGCTGCTGGTCACCCTGCCGGAGGCCGAATTCCTGCGACAGCCGCTGAGCCTGCATCAGTCGGTGCGGCTGTCCTGGCGCCCCGAGCAGGCCCATGTGCTGGCCGCCTCCGGCGTCTGAAACCGTTCCCCTGCCCCACCCCCTCGCTTCCACTCCGTTGCCTGACGGCCTCAGGCACCCCCTTCCTCTTCAGGAGTTTTCGTCCATGACCCACGACACCGACAAGACCCACGGCGAACCCCAGCGCCGCCAGATCCTCAAGGGCGCCGCCGCCGTGCTGGCCAGCGGCATGTTCCCGGCCATCCACGCGCAGGAAAAGATCACGCTGCGCTACCTGGGCACGGCGGTCAACCAGGACAAGACCATCGCCGAGAAGTTCGAGGCCGATACCGGCATCAAGATCCAGTATGTCGCCGTCACCACCGACGAGGTGACCAAGCGCGCCATCACCGCGCCCAACAGCTTCGACCTGATCGACACCGAGTACTTCTCGCTCAAGAAGATCATCCCGACCGGCAACCTGCTCGGCATCGACAGCCGGCGCATCAAGAACGCCGACAAGATCACCCCGCTCTTCACCCAGGGCACGGTGGCCGGCAAGCCGGTCGGCGACCAGGGCACGGCGCCGAAGAAGGTGATGTACCTGGAAAAGCCCGAGAGCAAGCAGTTCGCCAGCGCGCCGACCCCGTTCATGACGCTGATCCCGACCGTCTACAACGCCGACACCCTGGGCATCCGCCCCGACCTGATCAAGCGCCCGATCAGCTCCTGGGCCGAGCTGTTGAACCCCGAGTTCAAGGGCAAGGCCGCGATCCTCAACATCCCCTCGATCGGCATCATGGACGCCGCCATGGTGGTCGAGGCCATGGGCCTGTACAAGTACCCGGACAAGGGCAACATGACCAGGGCCGAGATCGACCTGACGATCAAGACCCTGATCGAGGCCAAGAAGGCCGGCCAGTTCCGCGCGCTCTGGAAGGACTTCAACGAGTCGGTCAACCTGATGGCCTCGGGCGAGGTCGTGATCCAGTCGATGTGGAGCCCGGCCGTGACCGCCGTGCGGACCAAGGGCATCGCCTGCAACTTCCAGCCGCTCAAGGAAGGCTACCGCGCCTGGGCCGCCGGCTTCGGCCTGCCCCGGACCCTGTCGGGCCGCAAGCTCGACGGCGCCTACGAGTTCATCAACTGGTTCCTCGACGGCTGGGCCGGCGCCTACCTGAACCGCCAGGGCTATTACAGCGCCGTGCTCGACACCGCCAAGGCCAAGATGGAAGCCCAGGAATGGGCCTACTGGATGGAGGGCAAGCCCGCCGCCAAGGACATCAAGAGCCCGACCGGCGACGTGCTGGCCAAGGCCGGCAGCGTGCGCGACGGCGGCAGCTACGAGCAGCGCATGGGCAGCATCGCCTGCTGGAACGCGGTCATGGACGAGAACGAGTACATGGTGCGCAAGTGGAACGAATTCGTCGCGGCCTGATGGCCTGAGAAGGTAAGCCATGAGCACCGCCGCCTCCGTTTCCCCTCGCAGCGACCAGGGCGTTCATCCCTGGTGGCAGGCGCTGCCTTTCGCGGCGGTGTTCTTGGCGTTCTTCGTGATCCCGCTCGGGCTGGTCCTGATGGTCAGCTTCTGGGACTTCAACGAATACGAGCTGCTGCCGGCCTTCACCTGGCGCAACTATGTCTCGATGTGGGAGGGCTGCGGCCGTCTCAACGAGTACGGCGACTTCTGCGTCACGCTCTCGACCTACCTGTCGACGCTCAAGTTCGCGCTGCTGAGCTGGGGCCTGACGCTGCTGCTGGGCTTCGCGCTGGCCTATTTCCTGGCCTTCCATGTCCATTCGGTCGGCATGCAGACCCTGCTGTTCGTGCTCTGCACGGTGCCGTTCTGGACCTCCAACGTGATCCGGATGATCGCCTGGGTGCCGCTGCTGGGCCGCAACGGCCTGCTCAACCAGGGTCTGGAAGCGACCGGACTGACCCGGCAGCCGCTCGAGTGGCTGCTGTTCTCCGACTTCTCGGTGCTGCTGGCCTATGTCCACCTCTACACCATGTTCATGATCGTGCCGATCTTCAACTCGATGATGCGGATCGACGGCAGCCTGCTCGAGGCCGCGCGCGACGCCGGCGCCAGCGCCTGGCAGACGCTGTGGAACGTGATCGTGCCGCTGTCGCGCACCGGCATCCTGATCGGCTCGATCTTCATCATCACGATCGTGATGGGCGACTTCGTCACCGTGGGCGTGATGGGCGGACAGCAGATCGCCTCGATCGGCAAGATGATCCAGGTCCAGACCAGCTACCTGCAGTTCCCGCTCGCGGCGGCCAATGCCGTGGTGCTGCTGCTGACCGTCCTGATGATCGTCTGGGGCCTGACCCGGGTGGTCGACATCCGCAAGGAGCTCTGACATGGCCGCGACCTACCGCGAACCCCGCGCGCCCGGCTTCTGGCCGCTGGCCCTGCTGTTCGGCGCCTTCGTGCTGTTCCTCTACGGCCCGATGCTGACCATCTTCGTGCTGAGCTTCCAGGGCCCCGAGGGCGGCCTGACCTTCCCGATGCGCGGCTGGTCGCTGCACTGGTACCGCCAACTCGCCGAAGGCCTGGGCGTGGTGGACATCGGCGCCGCCTTTCGCCGCTCGCTGGCCCTGGGCGCGGTCGTGATGGTGCTGACCGTGGTGCTGTCCCTGCTGGCCTCGCTGGCCTTTCGCAAGCGGCTGCGCGGCGGCAACCTGTTGTTCTACGTCACGATCGCCAGCCTGATCATGCCGTCGATCGTGGTCTCGCTCGGCATCGGCCTGCAGTTCCGCCTGATCGACAGCGGCATCAAGCAGCTGGCCGAGGCCTGGGGCCTGCATGACTGGCTCGAAACCTTCACCACCAGCCTGGGGCTGTTCAGCTCCGCCCTCGGCGCGCACCTGAGCTGGACCCTGCCCTTCGGGCTGCTGATCATGTTCGCGGTCTTCAACCGCTTCAATCCGGCCTACGAGGAAGCCGCGCGCGACCTCGGCGCCAGCCCCTGGCAGACTTTCCGCCATGTGGTGCTGCCGCTGATCGCACCGTCGGCGATCGGGGTCGGCATGTTCGGCTTCACGCTGAGCTGGGACGAGATCGCGCGCACCTCGCAGGCCATCGGCGATGTCAACACCCTGCCGCTCGAACTGCAGGGCCTGACCACCACCGTCACCACCCCCGCGATCTACGCGCTCGGCACCGTCACGACCGTGGTCTCCTTTGCCGTCATGGCGCTGGCCATCGGCGCCACCCGCGCCCTCAAGCGGCGCCAGGGCAGCTCGCGCTGAAGTCCACCACCCGACCACCATGCTGAGACCCCGACCCATGAGCCACCAGCGAGGACGCCAGCGCCGGCTGCTGGTGATCAACCCCAACACCAGCGGCGGCATCACCGAGCGGGTGCAGCAGGCGATACACGCCGAATCGCCGCCGGATGTCTGGACCGAGGCCGTCACGGCGCGCTTCGGCGCGCCCTACATCGGCGACCCGTGCGGCTATGCCGTGGCCGCGCACGCGACGCTGGAGAGCTGGGCCCGGCACTCGAGCCAGCGCGCCCTGGGCCCGGACGGCATCGTGATCGCCTGCTTCGGCGACCCCGGCCTGCTGGCCCTGCGCGAGCTGGCGGACTGCCCGGTCACCGGCCTGGCCGAGGCCGCGCTGGCGCGGGCCGCCGGCTTCGGTCGCTGTGCGATACTGACCGGCGGACAGGCCTGGAAGCCGATGCTCGAACGCCTGCTGCCCGACCTCGCCCACGCCGACCGGGTCTGCGGCATCGAGACCGTCGAGCTCAGCGGCGCCCAGATCCACGCCGACCCGCAGGCGGCCGAGGCCGTTCTGCTGCAGGCCTGCCAGCGCATCGAGCGGCTGTGGCCGGTTGACAGCCTGATTCTCGGCGGCGCCGGCCTGGCCGGCATGGCCGCCCGCCTGCAAGGCCGGCTGGGACTCAGGCTGATCGACAGCGTGGCCGCCGCCGCGCACCAGGTCTGGCTCGCGCCGCCCAGCCTGGGCCGTGGCGCCCCACCCTGGCTGCTTCAGCCTTCCCAACGGAGTTCCTGACCATGACCGCCCGACTGCACCTGATCGACCACCCGCTGATCCAGCACAAGCTGACCCTGATGCGGTGCAAGGAAACCAGCACCAAGAACTTCCGCCAGCTCGCGCGCGAAGTCAGCGCCCTGCTGGCCTACGAGCTCACGCGCGACATGCCGACGCAGCTGGTGCGGATCGAGACCCCGCTCGAGGCCATGGACGCGCGCGTCATCGACGGCAAGAAGATCGTGCTGGCCTCGATCCTGCGCGCCGGCAACGGCCTGCTCGAAGGCATGCTCGACATCCTGCCGAGCGCGCGCGTCGGCCACATCGGCCTCTACCGCAATCCGGGAACGCTGGAGGCGGTGGAGTACTACTTCAAGATGCCGCAGGACATGGCGGAACGCGACGTGATCGTGCTCGACCCGATGCTGGCCACCGGCAACTCGGCGGCGGCGGCGGTCGAGCGGCTCAAGGCCTGCCAGCCGCGCTCGATCCGCTTCGTCTGCCTGCTGACCTGTCCGGAAGGCATCGCGCGCTTTCATCGGCAGCACCCGGACGTGCCGATCTTCACCCCGGCGGTCGACCGTGGGCTTGACGAGCACGGTTACATCGTGCCCGGCCTGGGCGACGCGGGCGACCGCCTCTTCGGCACCCAGTAAGCGGCAGGCCGGCCCGGGCCGCCGGACAGTTTGTTTCACGTGAAACCGGCTGGCGGAGCGGCATCGCCCCGTTCTGCGCGGATACTAGCCGGGTCATGAAACTCTTACCTGCCCTCCTTGCCACCGCAGTGCTCGGTCTCGCGGTAACCGTCCCGGCACTGGCGACCACCACCGACTGTCCACAACACTATGCTGGCGGCCAGCCACCCGCCCTGATCCAGTCCAAGTTCAAGCCACGCACGCAGGAGCTCTGCTTCGAGGCCTTCGCGGTGCTGCATTCGGGCGTCAGCCGCACGCCGCTCTACAGCGCCGAACACCTGACGCGCAAGAAGCTCGAAGCCGCCAAGGCGCTGTCGCGCAAGGACAGCTTCCACGCCGAGGACCAGCTGCCCGAGCGCGACCGCGCCGAGCTGTCGGACTACGCGCGCTCGGGCTACGACCGGGGTCACATGGCGCCGAACGCCGACATGCCGACGCGCAAGGCGCAGGCCGAATCGTTCTCGCTCGCCAACATGGTGCCGCAGATACACGAGAACAACGCCGGCGTCTGGGCCGGCATCGAGGCGGCGGCGCGCCAGCTCGCGAACGACGAGGGCGAGCTCTACGTCATCAGCGGACCGGCCTTCATCGGCAAGGACATCCAGCAGATCGGTCGCGTGCTGGTGCCGACCCATGTCTGGAAGGTGCTCTACAGCCCGAAACAGCAGCAAGCCGGCGCCTACCTGGTCACGAACGACAAGACCAAGGAATACAGCGTGCTGAGCATCGCCGAGCTGCAGAAGCTGGTCGGCATCGACGCCCTGCCCGGCCTGCCAGCCCAGGCGCGCGAGCAGGCCATGAGCCTGCCCAAGCCGCAGGGCAACCGTGGTGGTGGTGGCGGCAAGAAGGCCGAACAGCAGCCGCAGGAAGATGAATTCACGCTGCGCGATGCCTCGCGCCTGCTGCTCGACCTGCTGCAGGGCATCCTGGGCAAGTGAGGCCGGGAGCCTGTTTCACGTGAAACAGGCCCGAGCGCTCAGAGACCGAAGCTGGCCCCGGCCCCGAGCAGGGTCGCCACGCCGAGCACGGCGAAGACCGCGGCCGCGATCGAGTGGACCAGCTTCATCGGAATCCGGTTCGCCAGCTTGTCGCCGACGAAGACCGCCGGCACGTCCGCGATCAGCATGCCCAGCGTGGTGCCGATCACGACCAGCAGCGGCGTGGCGTAATGCGCGGCCATCGCCACGGTCGCGATCTGGGTCTTGTCGCCCATCTCGGCCAGGAAGAAAGTGACCAGGGTGGCGCCGAAGACGCCGAAGCGCTTGGCGATCTGGGTTTCCTCCTCCTCGATCTTGTCCGGGATCAGGGTCCAGACCGCCATCGCAATGAACGAGACGCCCAGCACCCAGCGCAGGATCTCGGGGCTGATGGAGGCGGTGATCCAGGCGCCGAGCGCGCCCGCGAGTCCGTGGTTGATGATCGTGGCCACCAGGATGCCGAGGATGATGGGCAGCGGTTTCTTGAAGCGCGCGGCCAGGATGAAGGCCAGCAGCTGGGTCTTATCGCCGATTTCAGCCAGGGCGACGACGCCAGTCGATACGAGAAGGGATTCCATGAAGGTTCCAAGGCCGGTACGGAGACGATTGACCACGACGCCTCCCCGGCCAGACCGGAGGCATCATGATCAAAGGTCTTGCCAAGCTCGGAAACCGCTGGCGCCATGTCCTGCGGGACAAGTGTGTTGACGCCAGCCTCTTCAGGCTGAAGAGAGGCTACTCCCCAATGAAGCCTCTATTATAGAAGCTTCGCACCGCACCGGGCGGCGCACTTGCGGCCGGGGCGGTTCCCGCGCATCATGCGCGGCACAAGGAGGCCGATACATGGACGATGAATTCCAGCCCTATGGCAATGAAAGCGACGTGATCCGCGTGGGCGGACTTGAAATCGAGAACCGGCTCGACCGCCTGGTGCTGACCGGCGATCTGGTGCTGAGCCGCGACCGCGCCGGCCTGGCGCTGGCGCGCGAGTTGCACGCGCTGCTCGGGCACGCGATCGCGACGCTGGAGTCCGATCCCGCATTGCCGGAGCGCATCGAGATCCTGCCGGCCCGCGTGGTGCCGAATCCCTTCGCCTGAGCAAGACTGGCCTCCCACGGCGCTGCCGTCCCGTGATGGGGCGACGTAAACTGGATGCAAGGGGGGGGGAAGCGAACTGGACTGGCATCGACCCAGTGACACCCGAAGGGTGTCCGGCCTGGATTCGACGACTCATGGGAATTATTGAAAATTCCTGGAAATTGGTTGCGCGGGCAAGATTTGAACTTGCGACCTTTGGGTTATGAGCCCAACGAGCTACCAGGCTGCTCCACCGCGCGTCAAGAGGATCTACTGTAACAGAAACCAGCGCCCGCGCGGTGAATCCGCTCAAATAAATGGCCTCAGGCCTTCTTGATGAACTCGGACTTGAGCTGCATCGGCCCGAAACCCTCGATCTTGCAGTCGATGTCATGGTCGCCCTCGATCAGGCGGATGTTCTTGACCTTGGTGCCGACCTTGATCACGGTCGACGAGCCCTTGACCTTGAGGTCCTTGACCAGCGTCACGGTGTCACCGTCCTGCAGCAGGTTGCCGTGGGCGTCCTTCCAGACCTTGGCGGCTTCCTCGGCCGACGCGGACTCGGTGGCGCTCCATTCGTGGCCGCATTCCGGGCAGATCAGCTGGCCGCCGTCCTCGTAGCTGTATTCGGACTGGCATTTCGGGCAGGGGGGCAATTGACTCATGGGATTTCCTTCTGGGTGGGGCCTGGACCGACGACTCAGGCGCGTCAGGGCCGATCCGGCATCTTGTTAACATACCAGAACATCGGCCCCCGCCAGAAGCAGCAAGTCGCGCCCAGATGCCGATCCAGTACGCCCGAAAATTGACCGGAAGCCGGCGCAGCGCGCGGGCCAACCACCAGCTCGGCCTGATGCTGGCCTTCGTCGCCGGCGCCGCCAACGCGGGCGGCTTCCTGGCCGTGCACCAGTACACCTCGCACATGACGGGCATCGTCTCGGCCATGGCCGACCATCTGGCGCTCGGACAGTTCCGCGCCTACCTGACCGGCTTCGGCGCCCTGCTGTCCTTCATCGCTGGCGCGGCCTGCAGCGCGATCCTGGTCAACTTCGCGCGCCGCCGGCGCCTGCACAGCGTGTTCGCGCTGCCGCTGATGGCGGAAGCGCTGCTGCTGCTCGGCTTTGGCGCGCTGGGCGAACGGCTGTCCCTGGTCGCCGGCCTGTTCGTGCCGCTGACGGTGCTGCTGCTGAGCTTCATCATGGGGCTGCAGAACGCGCTGATCACCAAGCTCTCGCACGCCGAGATCCGCACCACCCACATCACCGGCCTGGTGACCGACATCGGGATCGAGCTCGGCAAGATGGCGTACTGGAACTCGCCCGACCCCGCCCTGCCGCCGGTGTGCGCCAACCCGCTGCGGCTGTGGATCCTGCTGCGGCTCGCGGTCTGCTTCTTCATCGGC
>JBDLVJ010000172.1:0-4577 GCA_039804875.1 Pseudomonadota bacterium
CGAGGGCGCCGAGCTGTGAGCCAGGCGCCCCGGCCCGTACGCCGCCTCGCGGTGCCCGAGGGCATGGAGCTGCTGCACGCCGACGACGCGCTGCTGGTGCTGGCCAAGCCGGCCGGGCTGCTCTCGGTGCCCGGGCGCGGCCCCGAGAACGCCGACTGCCTGAGCGCGCGCGTGCAGGCGCTCTACCCCGACGCGCTGATCGTGCACCGGCTCGACATGGGCACCTCGGGCCTGATCGTGATGGCGCGCGGTGCGCCAGCCCAGTCCGTGCTCAGCAGCGCCTTCGCCAAGCGCTGGGTCCACAAGCGCTACCAGGCCCTGGTCGCGGGTCGGCCCGACGGCTCGCAGGCCGACGCGCAGGGCTGGAGCGACATCCGGCTGCCGTTGATCACCGACTGGCCGAACCGCCCGAAAAGCAAGGTCTGCCTTGAGACCGGCAAGCCCAGCCACACGCGCTGGCGCCTGCTGTCTGACACTGAAGGGGTTGACGGCCGGACGGTCAGCCGGCTTGAGCTCGAACCGGTCACCGGCCGCTCGCATCAGCTGCGGCTGCACCTGCAGGCGATCGGCCACGCCATCCTCGGCGACGAGCTCTATGCCGACGACGCGACGCTGGATGCCGCGCCGCGCCTGCTGCTGCACGCCTGCGCGATCGAGCTGCCGCATCCGGTCACGGGCGAGCGGCTGCGCTTCGAGAATCCGGCGCCGTTCTAGCCCAGGCAGATCAGCAGCAGCCCGGCCACCATCATCGCCATGCCGGTCTTTTCCTGCCAGCGGATCTGCTCGCTGAAGACGCGGCGCGAGATCAGATAGCTGAACACCACCTCGACCATGCCGAGCGTGCGCACATTGCCCACGCTCTGCAAAGCGTACCCGGTGAACCAGGCGATCGAGGCGGCCGCGCCCATGGCGCCCGTGAGCAAGGAAACCCGCCAGGCGCGCCACAGCGGCGCGAGTCCCTGCGGCGTGCAGCGCGACACCCAGGCCCCCATGGCCACCGATTGCAGCCCCTGCGCCAGCAGCACGCCCCAGGCGCTCGACACCCAGGGCGACTCGGCATTCAGCGCCAGCGCCCCACCCCGGAAACACACGGTCGCGAGCGCGAAACCGGCCCCGGCGGCCAGGCCGTAGAGCGCCGGACGGCTCAGCCAGGCCGACAGCGAGCGCCACTGGCCACGGGCCGGCAGCGACAGCACGACCACGCCGAGCGTGGCCAGCACCATCGCGAGCAATCCGAGCGCCGTCGGCAGCTCGTGCAGGAACACCAGGGCGAACAACGCGACCTGCAGCACCTCGGTCTTGGCCAGCGTCACCGCGACCGCGAAATTGCGCTCCTTCATCGCCAGCAGCAGCGCCGCCGTGGCACCGATCTGGAACGCCGCGCCACAGCCGATCCAGGCGACATAGGCCCAGCTGAACGGCGGCAGCACCCGCGCCGGCGCGAAGCACAGGTAAAGCACGGCCAGATAGACCAGCGCGAACGGCAGGCCATAGAGAAAGCGTACCAGCGTCGCCGGCCAGATGCCGAGCTCGGTGGTCAACGAGCGCTGGGCCGTGTTGCGAAAGGTCTGCGCGAGGGCCGCGAACAACACCACGGGAACCCAAAGCCAGTCGGGTTGATTCAGGAATGAGGACATCGGGGAAGCTCGGCAAGGGGAGCCCTTCAATGTAACCGACGCCATCCAGCGCGCATCCCGCAAAGAAAAGCCCGGCCCGCTGGCTGGCAGCGGCCGGGCTCGCATCGGGCCAGATACCCGAATCGGATCGGATCGGATCAGAGCAGCGGCACGCCGGTCTTGCTCTGGATCAGCTCGCGCGTCACGCCGTCGGCCAGCTCGACCAGCTTCAAGCCCTCGGGCGTGACATCCATCACGCCGAGATCGGTGATGATGCGGTCGACCACGCCCTTGCCGGTCAGCGGCAGCGTGCAGTCGGGCAGGATCTTGAGGTCTTCGGTGCCGTCCTTCTTGCGCGCGACATGCTCCATCAGCACGATCACGCGCTTGACGCCGGCGACCAGGTCCATCGCGCCGCCCATGCCCTTGACCATCTTGCCCGGAATCATCCAGTTGGCCAGGTCGCCCGAGCCGGTCACCTGCATCGCGCCCAGGATCGACAGGTTGATCTTGCCGCCGCGGATCATGGCGAAGCTCTGGTCGCTGCCGAAGATGGCCGAGCCCTTGAGCGTCGTGACGGTCTGCTTGCCGGCGTTGATCAGGTCGGCATCGACCTCGTCGTCGTAGGGGAAGGGGCCGATGCCGAGCATGCCGTTCTCGCTTTGCAACCAGACCTCGACATGGTCGGGCACATGGTTGGCCACCAGCGTCGGGATGCCGATGCCGAGGTTGACGTAGAAGCCGTCCTGCAGCTCCTGGGCCGCACGCGCGGCCATCTGGTCTTGGGTCCAGGCCATCTTGATCTCCTTAAATTTTGCGGTCGCGGGTGGTGCGCTTCTCGATGCGCTTTTCGGGGCAAGGGTTGCAGACGATGCGGTGCACGTAGATGCCGGGCAGGTGCACGTCATCGGGCGCGATCTCGCCGGTGGCGACGATGCGCTCGACCTCGACGATGCAGATCTTGCCGGCGGTCGCGGCGGCCGGGTTGAAGTTGCGCGCGGTCAGGTTGAAGCGCAGGTTGCCCGACAGGTCGGCCACGTCGGCCTTGATCAGCGCCACGTCGGGGAACAGCGCGTGCTCCATGACATAGGTTTCGCCGCCGAACTCGCGCAGCTCCTTGCCCTCGGCCACCAGGGTGCCGACGCCGGTCTTGGTGAAGAAGGCCGGAATGCCGGCGCCACCGGCGCGCAGCTTCTCGGCCAAGGTGCCCTGCGGCGTGAATTCGAGTTCCAGCTCACCGGCCAGGTACTGGCGCTCGAATTCCTTGTTCTCGCCGACATAGGACGAGATCATCTTCCTGATCTGGCGCGTCTCGAGCAGCTTGCCCAGACCGAAACCGTCGACGCCAGCGTTGTTGGAAATGGCCGTCAGGCCCTGCACGCCACTGTCGCGCAGCGCGTCGATCAGCGCCTCGGGAATGCCGCAGAGACCGAAGCCGCCGACGGCGATCAGCTGACCGTCGGCCACCACGCCCTCGAGGGCGGCGGCCGCGCTCGGATAAACCTTGTTCATGCTTGCACGCTCCTGTCCAATTGCTGTGGAAAGTCTTACGATACTACGTATTGGCATACGTAGTATTGCCTAATGACCAACCCCAACACGCAAGCCGCGTGCCCGTCTCGTGCCTGTTGCCGCCACCGCCACCGACTATCAGCTCGCCTTCGAGCTCGCGCCGATCGGCCTGGTGCTGTCGCGCCACCGCATCATGCTCGACTGCAACGCGGCAGTCTGCGAGATGTTCGGCGCCAGCCGCGAGCAGCTGGTCGGCCAGTCCTTCCGCCTGCTCTACCCGAGCGCGGACGAATACGAGCGCATCGGCGAGCGGCTGGTGCCGATCCTGAACGCCAAGGGACATTACGCCGACGACCGCCTGATGAAACGGGTGGACGGACGCTTCAGGGATCAGCTGTTCTGGTGCCATGTCACCGGCCGCGCGCTCGAGCGCGAGGACCCGCACGCGGCCGGGATCTGGAGCTTCGAGGACCTGAGCGCGCGCCGGCCGTTCAAGGCCGACCTGACCGCGCGCGAGCGCGAAGTGGCGGCCCTGGTGCTCGAGGGCCTGACCGCCAAGGAGATCGGCAAGGTGCTGGGCATCAGCCCGCGCACGGTCGAGATCTACCGCGCCCGACTGCTGCGCAAGTACCAGGCCGGCAGCTCGGTCGAGCTGGTGCAGAAGCTCGCGGGCATCTGAGCGCTCAGCGCCTCGAGGCGCGCGCGTAGGTCGCCGGCGCCGCCGCGATGCCGGCACCGGCCCATTGCAGCGCGGTGCTGGCCAGTTCGGGCATGTCGCCCCGGACCCATTCGCGGGCCTTGGCCATGTCGGAGAACTTCATGGTGGCCGGACTGCCCAGACTGGACAGGGCCAGGCGATAGGCCCGTTCGCGCAGAGCGGCCGAACTCGACACGATGGCCTGGCGGAATTCCGTGTTCGGCCGCGTCCAGTCCGCGCAGCGGACCGCCCCCGCCGGAGCCACGAGCTCGATCTCGGGCAGGGCGGTGCAGTCGAGGAAATCGTCGATCAGGTAATGCACCCCGACAAAGCGGTCGTCCTCGCGCAACTCGGCGTTGGAGAACTGATACTGCTGGGCGCTGACCGCGCCGATATGCCAACGGACAATGCCGTGTTCCAGCCAGACATGTTCAATCATCTTCTCTCCCTTGCTTGAAGTTCTTTCTTGCACTGACTCGACAGCCGGCGCCTCAGCGGTGTTCGACCCAGCGCCTGGCCTCGAGCGGACAGTCGAACAAGCGGGTCGTCCCGCTTTGCCAGACCGGCGCGATGTCCAGACGCAACAGGCACCGCATCAAGCGCCGGCTCATTGCGGACGCCACCACGACGGCGTGACGCCGTTGCCCGTGCGTGGCGGCGACCACGGCCACGCAGGCCGCGATCCGGTCCAGCCAGGCCGACCGCTCCAGGTCGACCCAACTGCCACGGAAATCATCGATCAACCAGGCGAC
>JBDLVJ010000173.1:0-4975 GCA_039804875.1 Pseudomonadota bacterium
CTGGAGGAACTGACCCGCTTCAAGCCGATCTGGGTCGATCTCGAAGCCCCGACGCCCGAGGAGCGGCGCTGGGTGCGCCAGCACTTCGGCCTCTCGATTCCCGAGAACGCGATGGACGAGGACATCGAGGAATCGGCGCGCTTCTTCGAGGAGGACAACGGCGAGTTGCACATCCGCTCCGACTTCCTGATCGACGACCAGGAAAAGCCGCGCTCGGTGCGCGTGGCCTTCATCCTGAACCAGCAGAACCGCGAGCTCAACAGCCACGGCGTGCTGTTCTCGATCCATGACGAGGACGTGCCGGTGTTCCGGCTGCTGCGCCTGCGCGCGCGTCGCATGCCGGGCCTGATCTCCGATGCCAAGGACGTGCTGCTGAGCCTGTTCGACACCGACGCCGAATACTGTGCCGACACGGTCGAGGACATCTACGACGAGCTCGACGAGGTCAGCCGCCAGGTGCTGGCCGGCGACGTGACCGACAACATGGCCGGCGAGGTGCTGGCCGCGATCGCGCGCCACCAGGACATGGCGGGCCGGATCAGGCGCAACGTGATGGACACCCGGCGCGCGGTCAGCTTCATGATGCGCACCCGCATGCTCGGCGCCGAACAGTTCGAGGACGCGCGCCAGATCCTGCGCGATCTCGACTCGCTCGACAGCCACACCGCCTTCCTGTTCGACAAGATCAACTTCCTGATGGACGCGACGGTCGGCTTCATCAACATCAACCAGAACAAGATCATCAAGATCTTCTCGGTCGCCAGCGTCGCGCTGCTGCCGCCGACGCTGATCGCGAGCATCTACGGCATGAACTTCCAGTACATGCCCGAGCTGACCCAGACCTGGGGTTACCCGGCCGCGCTGTGCCTGATGGTCGCGTCCGCGGTCGGTCCGATGCTCTACTTTCGCAAGCGCGGCTGGCTCAAGTGAGCGGGGCGCCCGGACGGGCGCCGACCCGAGCGGTGCGCTGGCTTACAGCAGGCCGAGCGCCGTCTCCAGCATGCGGCCGCTGTAGTGGCGCGCGACCCGCCGCAGGAAGGCCGGAAAATCGACATGGGCCTGGTCATCGGCGCGGTCCGAAATCGTGCGCACGGCGCAGAACGGCAGGCCATAGTCGTGGCAGACCTGCGCCACCGCCGCGCTCTCCATGTCGACCGCCAGCGCCGCGCCGAGTTCGGCGCGCAGCGCGCGGCTCTCGGCCTCGGTGGCGACGAAGCGGTCGCCGGTGATGATCTGGCCGCTGTGCACGCGCGGCGAGTGCAGGCCGAAGGCGGCGCGGGTGGCGGGGTCGAGCTGGCGCGGCAGCCAGGCGATGGCCTCCTCGGCCGCCTGCTGCATCACCGTCACCAGGCGCGGGTCGGCCGCCAGGCGCGACAGGCCATAGCCCGGCAGCTCATGGCGCGCAAACAGTGGCGAGGCGTCCATGTCATGCTGCAGGTAGCTGATGCCGACCACGATGTCGCCCACCGCCACCCCGGCCCCGATGCCGCCCGCCACGCCCGTGAAGATCAGCTGCTGCGGCTGGAAACGCTCCATCAGCAGCGCCGTGGTGGTGGCCGCCGCCACTTTGCCGATGCCCGACAGCACCGCGACCACCTCGTGGCCCCGCAGCTGGCCGCGCCAGAATTCGCGCCCGCCCAGGCGCTCGGGCCGCTGCCCAGGCATGAGCGCCAGCAAGCCGGCCTGTTCCTCGTGCAAGGCACTGATGATCGCGATGGTCTGTCCCATGACGTGATTATCGCGTCTGACCGGGCCTCGGGCGCTGCGAATCGGTGTCGCGCAGCTGGCGTCGCAGCACCTTGCCGATCGGATTCTTCGGCAGCTCGGGGCAGAACTCGATCCGGCGCGGCCGCTTGTAGCCGGTCAGGCGGCTGCGGCAATGGTCGCGGATCTGGCGCTCGTCGAGTTCTGGATCGCGCCTGACTACCCAGAGCTTGACCGCCTCGCCCGAGCGGGGATCGGGCACGCCGACGACGGCGCATTCGAGCACCCCGGGCAGCTCGGCCACGACGGCCTCGACCTCGCTCGGATAGACCTTGAAGCCGCTGACCAGGATCAGGTCCTTTCTGCGGTCGACCAGCCGGAAATAGCCGCGTTCGTCCATGACGCCGATGTCGCCGGTGCGGAACCAGCCGCCCGGCAGCATGGACTGGGCGGTTTCCTCGGGCCGCTGCCAATAGCCCGCCATCAGCTGAGGGCCGCGGATCGCGATCTCGCCGGGCTGACCCAAGGCGACCTCGACGCCCGCCTCGTCGAGGCACATCATGTCGGTGCCCGGCAGCGGCATCCCGATCGAGCCGTCGAACTTGCCGCCGAGCACCGGATTGCAGCTGACCGAGGGGCTGGCCTCGGACAGGCCGTAGCCCTCGCAGATCGGGCTGCCGGTGCGCGCCAGCCAGCGCTGCGCGACCTCGGGCTGCACCGCCATGCCGCCGCCGACCGAGACCAGCAGATGGCTCCAGTCGATGCGCTCGAAATCGGAATGGGCCAGCAAGGCCTTGAACAGGGTGTTGACGGCCGGGAAGATATGCAGGCGGTGGCGCGCCAGTTCCTGGATCGTGGCCGGCAGATCGCGCGGGTTGGGGATCAGCACGAACTGTCCGCCGTTGCGCAGGCACAGCATCATCGAGACCGTGAAGGCGAAGATATGGTGCAGCGGCAGGATGCAGGCATAGCAGACCGGCTCGCCGGGCGCCAGCCGGCGCAGCGCCGGAGCGTTCCAGGCCTCGGACTGCAGCAGGTTGGCGATCACATTGCGGTGCAGCAGCAGCGCGCCCTTGGCGACCCCGGTGGTGCCGCCGGTGTACTGCAGCAGCGCGGGGTCGTCGGGCCCAAGCGCTGGCCGGACCAGCCGGCCCCTTCTGCCCCGCGCCAGCGCGGCATTGAAGCGCAGCGCCTGCGGCAGCGCGTAGGCGGGCACCAGTCGGCGCACGCGCCGCACCACATGGTTGACCAGCGCGCCCCGGAACAGCCCGAGCATGTCGCCCATGGCGCAGAGCAGGACCTGGCGCAGGCCGGTACGCGCCAGGCAGCTCTGCAGCTTGGCGGCGAAGTTCTCGAGCACGACGATGGCGCTGGCACCCGAGTCGTTGAGCTGGTGCTCCAGCTCGCGCGGCGTGTAGAGCGGGTTGACGTTGACCACCACGCAGCCGGCGCGCAGGATGGCCGCGACGGTGACGGGATACTGTGGGATATTGGGCATCATGACAGCGATGCGATCGCCCCGCCGCAGGCCCAGGCGCTGGAAGCAGGCCGCCAGCTCGCGCGAACGGCGGTCGAGTTCGGCATAGCTGAAATCACGTCCCATGAAGCTGCAGGCCGTGCGGCCGGCGTACTGGCTGAAGCTGCTCTCGAGCAGCTCGACCAGCGAGCGGTACTGGCCCGCATCGATGGTGGCGGGCACGCCGGGCGGATAGTGACCCAGCCAGGGGCGGTCTGCTGCGGTGATGGCCATCTCGTCTCCGGATCAGGTGCGAACGGGGCGCGGCCTGGCAGGGCTGGCCGGCGACTCATTATCACGTCAGTGGCGGACTCGGGGGCAATGGATTTGCACCCTACTACAATTGATAAATACATGAGCCAGCACGAGTCCCTTCCTCCCGCCACCGCGGCGACCGATGCCATCGAGATGCTCCCCGATGCGGCGCGATGGCCGGCGGCGCGCGCGCAGGCCATCGTCTGGCTGCGCGAGGCGCTGGCGCAGCGGGCCGACGCGGTGCTGCTGTCGCCAACGCCCGCCGGGACGGCGGACGATGAGCTGCTGCAACTGGTGAGCCGCGTGGCCCGGCAGGCGCGCGTCTGCGAGGCCGAGCGCGGCGAGCTCGAGCGCGCCCACGCGATCGCCGAGACGGCCAACCGGCGCAAGAGCGAATTCCTCGCCAACATGAGCCACGAGATCCGCACGCCGATGAACGGCATCATGGGCATGACCGCGCTGGCGCTGGACACCGCGCTCGACCCGCAGCAGCGCGAGTACCTGGGCATCGTCAAGAGTTCGGCCGATGCGCTGCTGGCCATCATCAACGACATCCTGGATCTGTCCAAGATCGAGGCCGGCAAGTTCACGATCGAGCGCCTGCCCTTCGCCCTCAGGAGCATGGTCGATGACGCCGTCCGCCTGGTGGCGCCGCAGGCGCGCGACAAGGGCCTGACGCTGCACTGCGACCTGGCGCCCGATGTTCCCGACGTGGTGCTGGGCGACCCGTCCCGGCTCCGCCAGGTGCTGCTCAATCTGCTATCGAACGCGCTGAAGTTCACCCCGCAGGGCTGCGTGGAACTCGACATCAGCCTGAACCGCGACGAGAACGGCAACGAGTTGCTCCGGTTCGTAGTGACCGACACCGGCATCGGCATCGCGCACGAACAGCAGGACCAGGTCTTCACGCCCTATGCGCAGGAAGACGCCTCGACCGCGCGCCGCTTCGGCGGCACCGGCCTGGGCCTGAGCATCTCGCGTCACCTGATCGAGCTGATGGGCGGTCATATCGGTTTCATGAGCGAGCCCGGACTCGGCAGCCGCTTCTATTTCACGCTGCCGTGCCGGCGCGAGACGCTGCCCGAGCCTCGCCCGAGCAGCGGCCCGCCGCCCAACCAGCCCGAGCGGCGCGCGCGCGCCAGCCGGGTGCTGCTGGTGGAGGACCATCCGGCCAACCAGAAGCTCGCGACCTGGCTGCTGACGCGCCACGGCTTCCAGGTCACGCTGGCCGAGAACGGCGCCGAGGCGGTCCGGCTGATGACCGCGCTGGCCTTCGACGCCGTGCTGATGGATGTGCAGATGCCGGTGATGGACGGCTTCGAGGCCACGCGCCAGATTCGCAAGCAGGAACGCGCACGCCGGGACAAGCACCACCCGATCATCGCGATGACGGCCGGCGCGATCATCGGCGATCGCGAGAAATGCCTGGCCGCCGGCATGGACGACTACATCTCCAAGCCGATCACGGCCCAGGTGCTGCTGGGCAAGCTGGGGCACTGG
>JBDLVJ010000174.1:0-10228 GCA_039804875.1 Pseudomonadota bacterium
AGACCGACTTGGTGATGGTCTCGGCGTAGTCCACCCGCGTGATGCGGACATCGACCACGTCCATGCCCCAGGGCTTGTCGGCGCCGCGCACGGCCGCGAGCACCTCGCGCTTGACATCGGCCATCAGCTGCTCGCGCTGGCTCGACAGCAGCTCCTTGACGGTGCGCTTGTTGACTTCCTGCTGGAAGCTGTTGCGCACCACGCGCTTGAGCTGGTCGGTGCCGGCACGCTCGTCGAGGCCGACGTTGCGGATATAGGCCTGCGGGTCGGAGATGCGCCAGCGCACATACCAGTCGATCACGACGCGCTGCTTCTCGGCCGTCAGCGTCGGCTCGGTGTCGCTGCTCTTGAGCGTGAGCAGGCGCTTGTCGACGTAGGAGACGTTCTGGAACGGCGGCGGCAGCTTGACATGCAGGCCCGGCTCGGTGATCACGCTCTTGATCTGGCCGAGCGCGTAGACCACGCCGAACTGGCGCTGATCGACCACGAAGAGCATCGAGCTGGCCAGCGCAACCGCGACCAGCAGGGAGGAGAGGATGAATCCGATTCTGTTCATGTTCTGGTCCTCAGGGCCTTCAGCGGACGTCGCGGTCGCGCGAGCGATCGCTCTCGCGGCTGCGCGAGGCGGCCGCGCCCGCGTTCGCCGGCGAGCCAGTGGGTGCGGCGGCGGGCGCCACGGCGCCCACCGTGGCGGCTGGCTCGGCCTGGGCGTTCAGCTGCATGACCTTGTCGAGCGGCAGATACAGCATGTTCGAGCCCTGCTTGGTATCGACCAGCACCTTGCTGACGTTGCCGTAGACCTGCTGCATG
This sequence comes from Pseudomonadota bacterium, assembly GCA_039804875.1. Classification (GTDB taxonomy): domain Bacteria; phylum Pseudomonadota; class Gammaproteobacteria; order Burkholderiales; family Burkholderiaceae_C; genus Malikia. The sequence goes on from JBDLVJ010000174.1 coordinate 811, forward strand.
GTGTCCAGATACATGCGCTCGCGCGTGACCTGCGGCGCCTTGGCGTATTCGGCCTGCACCAGCCGGAAACGCTGGGCATCGCCTTCGGCCTGGGCGACGATGCGGGCCTTGTAGCCCTCGGCCTCCTCGAACAGGCGCGAGGCCGTGCCCTTGGCGCGCGGCACCACCTCGTTGGCGTAGGCCTCGGCCTCGTTCTTCGAGCGCTCGCGCTCCTGGCCGGCTTTCAACACGTCGTCGAAGGCGGCCTGCACCTCCAGCGGCGGACGCACGCCGCCTTGCTGCAGGTTGATGCCGACAACCTCGATGCCGATCTCGTAGCGGTCCAGGATGGCCTGCATCAGGGTGCGCACGCGCGGACCGATCTGGTCGCGCTCCTCGGCCAGGGCCGCATCCATTTTCATCTTGCCCACCACCTCGCGCACGGCGGTCTCGGCAGCCTTGCGCACCGCGTCCTCGGGGTCGCGGCTGTTGAACAGGAAGGCGCGCGCGTCGCTCAGGCGGTACTGGACCGCGAACTTGATCTCGACGATGTTCTCGTCCTCGGTCAGCATGGCCGACTCGCGCAGGCCGGTGGCGCGCATGACGGCGTCGCCCCCGACATCGACCGAACGGATCTGGGTCGCGTTGACGGTCTCGTGGCGCTGGACCGGATACGGCAGGCGCCAGTTGAAGCCGGCCCCGACCGTGCCCTGGTAGCGGCCGAACTGGGTGATGACGGCCTGCTGACCTTCTTGCACGATGAAGAAGCCGGTACCGAGCCAGACCAGCACCAGGCCGCCGGCGATCACGCCCAGGCCGATGCCGGTGCCCTTGGGACCGGGCTTGAAGCCCGGCAGCTGGCCACCCGGCTTGCCACCGCCCGCGCCCCCCCCGCCCAGCAGACCGGACAGCTTGCGGTTGAAATCCTGCCAGAGCTCGTCGAGGTCGGGCGGGCCCTGGTTCGGACCGGCCGGACGCTTGGAACGCTGCTCCTCGCCGGTGCCGCCGGCATCGGGCTTGCTCTCGTCACCACGGCCCCAGCGGGGATCGTTGAGGTTGAACATGCCCTTGAGCCGGTCCCAGCGGACCGCACGCAGGCTCAACAAATTGAAGTTCATGTAGGTTTTGGCTTGCGGTGGAAATGGGCTATTGTGCCGAATCCTCGGTGCCCGCACCGTCCTCGGGCGACTCGAGCGTCTGTGCACCGAAACGGGCCCGCACCCGCTCGGCCAGCAGGCCGCGCAGATCGGACAGGCCGTCGCCCGTGTGCGCGCTCAGGAAGATGCGCGGCACCGTCAGGCCGTCGAGCTCGATCGCGTCGATGCGCTGCAGCGGCTGGCGTTCGGACTCGACCGCGTCAAGCTTGTTGAAGACCAGGATCTGCGGCAGGTCGTCGGCGCCGATCTCGCGCAGCACCCGCATCACCTCGGTGATCTGCTCGGGATGGTCGGGATTGGACGCATCGACCACATGCAGCAGCAAGTCGGCGTCGCGCGCCTCCTGCAGCGTGGCGGCGAAGGCCTCGACCAGACCGTGCGGCAGGTCGCGGATGAAGCCCACCGTGTCGGACAGGGACACCGTGCGCTCGACCTCGCCCAGGTAGAGCTGGCGCGTCGTGGTGTCGAGCGTCGCGAACAGCTGGTCGGCCGCATAGGCGCGCGCCTTGACCAGCGCGTTGAAGATCGAGGACTTGCCGGCGTTGGTGTAGCCGACCAGCGAGATCGTGAAGGTCTCGCGCCGCTCGCGCTGGCGCCGTTGCGTGCTGCGCTGGCGCTTGACCTTCTCGAGCCGTTCCTTGGTGCGCTTGATCGAGTCATTGATCATGCGGCGGTCGAGCTCGATCTGGGTCTCGCCCGGGCCGCCACGCATGCCGATGCCGCCGCTCTGGCGTTCGAGATGGGACCAGCGCCGCACCAGGCGGGTGCTCAGGTATTGCAGGCGCGCGAGCTCGACTTGCAGCTTGCCCTCGTGGCTGCGCGCGCGCTGGGCGAAGATCTCGAGGATCAGCAGGGTGCGGTCGTTGACCGGCAGCCCCATGTGACGCTCGAGGTTGCGCTGCTGCGACGGGCTGAGCGCCTGGTCGAACAGGATTTCGGTCGCGCCATGACCCAGCACCAACGCCTTGATTTCGTCGGCCTTGCCGGAACCGACGAACAGGGCCGGATCGGGCGCGCGCCGCTTGCAGGCCACGCGGTCAACGACGCGGTAGCCGGCGGTCTGCGCGAGCTGGGCCAGCTCCTCGAGTTCGGTGTCGAAATGCGGCAGGCCCAGGTCGACTCCGACGAGCACCACGCCGGGCAGCGCGGCAGGGGATTTCTGACTGTCGTTCAAGGAGGATCAGGCGGCGGCGGGCTGATCAGGCACGGCGGCGCTGAACTGGACCGGACGGCCCGGCACGATGGTGGAGATGGCGTGCTTGTAGACCATCTGGGTCACGGTGTTGCGCAGCAGCACGACATACTGGTCGAAGGACTCGATCTGGCCTTGCAGCTTGATTCCGTTGACCAGGTAAATCGACACCGGCACGTGCTCGCGGCGCAGCTGGTTCAGGAAGGGATCTTGCAAGAGTTGGCCTTTGTTATTGCTCACGATATGCTCCGTGTTCAAAAGAGTTGAGGGATGGCGACCTTACCACAGCCCGCCCGCTTCCTGCGGGCCGGCGGCGGCGGGATCATTCGTCGTAGGGATTGGCCGCGGTCTTGAACTCGATGCGCAGCGGCGTGCCGACCAGGTCGAACGCCTTGCGGAAGCGGCCCTCGAGGAAGCGCTTGTAGGCGTTGTCGACGTTGTCGAGCGAGTTGCCGTGGATCACGATCACCGGCGGGTTCATGCCGCCTTGGTGCGCGTAGCGCATCTTGGGCCGGTACATGCCACCGCGCTTGGGCGCCTGCAGCACGATCGACTCCTGCAGCAGACGGGTCAGCAGCGGCGTCGGCATCTTGACCATGGCCGAGGCGTAGGCCTTGGCGATCGAGGTCCAGAGCGGACCGATGCCCTGGCGCTTCTTGGCCGAGATCATGTGCAGCGGCGCGAACTTCAGGAAGCCCAGCCGGCTCTCGATCGAGCGCTGCAGGGTCTCGCGCTGGTAGCTGTCGATCGCGTCCCACTTGTTGATCGCCAGCACCACGGCGCGCCCGCTCTCGAGCGCGAAGCCCGCGATGTGCGCGTCCTGGTCGGTCACGCCCTCGGTCGCGTCGAGCAGCAGCAGCACGACATGGGCGTTCTCGATCGCCTGCAGCGTCTTGACGACCGAGAACTTCTCGATCGCCTCGAAGACCCGTCCCTTGCGGCGCAGGCCAGCGGTGTCGATCAGCTCGAACTTCTGGCCCTCGCGCTCGAACGGCACCGAGATCGCGTCGCGCGTCGTGCCCGGCATGTCGAAGGCGACCAGGCGCTCCTCGCCCAGCCAGGCGTTGATCAGCGTCGACTTGCCGACGTTGGGCCGGCCGGCGACGGCGAGCTTGATCACGGCCTCCTCAGGCGCAACTTCCTCGGTCTCGTCGGGCCAGACCAGCTTGTCGAGCGCTGCCTCGAGCATCGGGCGCACGCCCTGGCCGTGGGCGGCAGAGACCGGCAGCACCTCGCCCAGGCCGAGCTCGTAGAACTCGACCAGCTGCGAGCCCTCCTTCATGCCCTCGGCCTTGTTGGCCACCAGCAAGGTCGGCTTGTTGAGCCGGCGCAGGTAGTTGGCGATATCGTGGTCCTGCGCGCTCAGGCCGCCACGGGCGTCGAGCACGAACACGACGACATCGGACTCGGCCACTGCCTGCTGGGTCTGCTTGGCCATCTCCTTGAAGATGCCGCTGCCGGCGTCGGGCTCGAAGCCGCCGGTGTCGATCACGATGAATTCGCGCTTGCCCAGACGGGCGTTGCCGTAGTGGCGGTCGCGCGTCAGGCCGGGAAAGTCGGCGACGATGGCATCGCGCGTCTTGGTCAGGCGGTTGAAAAGGGTGGATTTGCCGACGTTGGGTCGGCCCACCAGGGCGATCACAGGTTTCATTCGGGGCGCCAGGCGTAGAGAACGCCCTTGCGTGTCAGGGCCAGCAGGTTTTGACCCGCCAGCAGGGGGGCGGAGACGATGGCCGAGCCGTCGGTCTCCAGTCGATTCAGCAGCTTGCCGTCCTCGCGGGCGAGCACATGCACATAGCCCTGGGCGTCGCCGATCGCGATCGAGCGGCCAGCCACCAGCGGGGCGCTCGGGCCTCGGTTCAGCAGCAGGTCGGACTGCCACTGGACCTCGCCGTTGTCGAACTTCCAGGCCAGCACGCGACCGTTGCTTTCGGCGCCGTAGACCCAGTCGCCATCGGCGGCCAGACCGACGGCGCCATTGGCCGGCTTGGTCCAGCGCAGCGCGCCGCGCTGGGCATCGACGCAGCCGACGGCCGACTGGAAGGCGCGCACGCAGACACTGCCTTGCACGCGGGCCGCCGGACCGACCAGGTCGAGCAGGCGTTCGATTTCATTGACGCCGCGCGCGGACGCCACCGGCACTTCCCAGCGCGACGTGCCGTTGCCCGGATTGAGGCCGCTCAGGCGCGCGCCCAGGCCGACCACCAGCGTGTCGCCGACCGCCAGCAGCACGCCGGGCTGCTGCAGCACCAGCGGCTCGGCGCCGCGCGCGGGCTGGCTCCAGAGCCTGGCGCCGTTGCGGGCGTCGTAGGCCGAGACGCTGCGGTCGCCCGCCAGCACGAAGACGCGACGGCCCGCCACCAGCGGCGCGCTGAAGGCACGCGCGGCCAGGCGCACGCGCCATTGCACCTTGCCCTGCGCGAGGGCGACGAGCTCGTTGCCCTGGGTCACGACGGCAGCGGTCTCGCCGTCGTAGCCGACGCCGGCCGACACCGGGGTGCCGAGCTCGGCGCGCCAGCGTTCGCTGCCGCTCTCGGTGTCGAGCACCAGCAACCGGCCGGCCGCGCTCGCCAGCGCCAGCTCGCGCCCGACCAGGACCGGCACCGACTGCGGCGCGGGCGCCGCGCCGAGCTGGACCTTCCAGGCCTGGCGGGCCGGCAGGCTGGCATCGAAGGACTTGAGCGCCGCAGGCTCGGGCCTGCTCGGACTGGAAGAACAGGCCCCCAGAGCCAACAGGACCGCAGCGGTGGCGACGGCAAGGCGCGGGGTGACGCGACTGAGGCTGAACATCACGGAACTTTACTCCTGGGTTGAAGGGGTGGCCGACTCGGGATCGAAGCCCAGCGCATTGAGCTTGGCCTGGACGATGCGGCGGTATTCGGGCGCGCCGGCCAGCCCGTCCCAGGCGCTGCGGTAGGCGGTGCGCGCCGCGTCGGACTGGCCCTGGGCCTGCAGCACGTCGCCCCGGCGATCGGCCAGCAGCGGTGCGAATTCGGGACTGGCCTTGAAGTCCAGCGTCTTGAGCGCGCGCTCGTGGTCCTTGGCCTCGAGTTCGAGGCCGGCCAGGCGCAGGCGCGCGACGGCCAGCAGCGCCGGATCGGACGACTGGTCGATGACCCAGGCCAGCGCCTGGCGCGCCTGCTCGCCCTTGCCCGCGCCGTGCAGCGCGCTGGCCGCCAGCAGTCCGGCCTGCTGGCCCTGCTGGGCGCGGCCGGCCTTGGCCTGCACATCGGCCCAGACGCGCTGGACCTTGTCGGCCTCGCCGGCCTGGACCGCGCGCTCGAGCTCGTCGTAAAGCACGGCGGCTTGCTGGGCCGACTTGCGCTGCCAGTACTGCCAGCCGTTGAAGGCCGCCAGGCCCGCGAGCGCGGCGATCAGCAGCCAGCTGATCAGATTGCCGTACTGGGACCAGAAATGTTTGAAGTTGGCGAGCTGTTCCTGCTCTTCCAGGTCGAGATGGGCGGCCATGGGCTCAATCGAAAGGGGTGGTATGGCGGGGGCCGCTCAGCAACCCCCCGACGGGCATTGTAGGCCGATGCGGCCGACAGGCGGCCGTGCTCAGGCCTGGCGCAGTAGCGCCGCCCCGTGCGCGACCTGCGCCCGCGCGAACTGGGTCTGCTCGCTGATGGCGCCCGCGCCCTCGCGACGCGGCGTGCCCGCGACCGGGCCGGCCTCGCGCTCGCGGGCGCCGAAGATCAGCGCGTCGCGCGCGCCGCTGGCGTCGGCCTTCTTGAACTGGGACTTCATGCTGCCGTGGCCGTCGGCGCCACCCGCGTGCATCTGGACCGAGACACCGGCGGCGCGCAGCGCGCGCAGCGCCGGCATCACCTGCGGCATGGTCTCGACCTGCGGCACCACCGCATAGCAGTCAGGCACCGGAACAGCGGGCAGCAGGTCCTGCGCCTTCAGCAGCTCCAGGATGCGCTCGACCCCGAGCGCCCAGCCGACCGCCGGCGCCGGCTTGCCGCCGATCTGCGCGATCAGGCCGTCATAGCGACCGCCGGCGCAGACCGTGCCCTGCGAGCCGAGCGAGGTCGTGACGAACTCGAACACGCTGAGGTTGTAGTAGTCCATGCCGCGCACCAGCCGCGGGTTGATCCGGTAGCCGATGCCCTGGGCATCGAGCAGCGCGCGCAGGCCGTTGAAATGCGCCAGCGACTCCGCGCCCAGATAGTCCATCAGCTGCGGCGCGCCCTCGACCAGGGCCTGCATGGCCGGGTTCTTGGTGTCGAGGATGCGCAGCGGGTTGCTGTAGAGGCGGCGCTTGGCGTCCTCGTCGAGCCGCTCCTGGTGCTGCTCCAGATACTGGATCAGCGCGGCGCGGTGCAACTGGCGCTCGGCCGGCTGGCCCAGGCTGTTGATCTCGAGCGTCACGTCGCTCAAGCCGAGCTCGGCCCAGAGGTCGCAGGCCATGACGATCTGCTCGGCATCGACATCGGGACCGGCGAAGCCGAGCGCCTCGGAGCCGATCTGGTGGAACTGGCGATAGCGGCCGCGCTGCGGGCGCTCGTGGCGGAACATCGGACCCATGTAGTAGAGGCGCTTGGGGCCGTCGTACAGCATGTTGTGCTCGATCGCGGCGCGCACCACGCCGGCGGTCGCCTCGGGGCGCAGGGTCAGCTGCTCGCCGTTGAGCCTGTCCTCGAAGGAGTACATCTCCTTCTCGACGATGTCGGTGACCTCGCCCAGGCCGCGCACGAACAGGCCGGTCGGCTCGACGATCGGCGTGCGGATGTTCCGATAGCCGTAGCGGCTCATCAGCGCGCGCACCTTGGCCTCGAGCCATTCCCAATGCGCCGATTCGGGCGCCGCGATGTCGTTCATGCCTTTGACGGCACTGAGTTTTTCTGCCATGGATTCTTCTACGCTGCTTGCAGGACGCGCCGGATCAAGCCGACGCGCCGAATTTCTTCTGGATGTACTGTTCGACGACCTGCTGGAAATCCCGCGCGATTTCCGCGCCGCGCAAGGTCATCGCCTTCTCGCCATCGATGAAGACCGGCGCGGCCGGCGCCTCGCCGGTGCCGGGCAGGCTGATGCCGATGTCGGCATGCTTGCTCTCGCCCGGACCGTTGACGATGCAGCCCATCACCGCCACCTTGAGGTTCTCGACCCCGGGATAGCATTCGCGCCAGGCCGGCATCGAGCCGCGCAGGTAGTCGTCGATCTGCTTGGCCAGCTCCTGGAAGGTGGTGCTGGTGGTGCGGCCGCAACCCGGGCAGGCCGTCACGCTCGGCACGAAGCTGCGCAGCCCGAGCGCCTGCAGGATCTCCATCGCGACCACGACCTCCTGGGTCCGCGCTTCGCCCGGCTGCGGCGTGAGCGAGACGCGGATCGTGTCGCCGATGCCCTGCTGCAACAGCACCGCGAGCGCGGCGGCCGAGGCGACCGTGCCCTTGGTGCCCATGCCGGCCTCGGTCAGGCCCAGGTGCAGCGGATAGTCGCAGCGCTGGTGCAGCCGCTGGTAGACCGCGATCAGGTCCTGCACGCCGCTGACCTTGCACGACAGCATGATCTGTTCGGGCGCCAGGCCCAACTCCTCGGCACGCTCGGCCGAGCCCAGGGCGGAGGCGATCAGCGCCTCGTACATCACCTGCTTGCCGTCCCAAGGCTGGGCGCGGCGGGCGTTCTCGTCCATCATGCCGGCCAGCAGGTCCTGGTCCAGGCTGCCCCAGTTGACGCCGATGCGCACCGGCTTGTTCCAGCGCACGGCGGCCTCGATCATCTGCGCGAACTGGCGGTCCTTCTTGTCGCCGCGCCCGACATTGCCGGGGTTGATGCGGTACTTGGACAGGGCCCGCGCCATCTCCGGGAAATCAGTCAGCAGGGTGTGGCCGTTGTAGTGAAAGTCGCCGATCAGCGGCACATGGATGCCCATGCGGTCGAGCTGCTCGCGGATATGCGGCACGGCGCGGGCGGCCTCCTCGTTGTTGACCGTGATGCGCACCAGTTCGGAGCCGGCCAGCGCCAGCTCCTTGACCTGGATCGCGGTGCCGATCGCATCGGCGGTGTCGGTGTTGGTCATCGACTGCACCCGCACCGGCGCGTCGCCGCCGACCGTGACCCGGTGCTCGCCCCAGGCCACCACGCCCTGACGCGACCGGCGCGGCGGAATGCCGGACAGGATTTCGGGCTGGCGCTCGGGCGCCGAATGGAATTCGCTCATCTTCACTTGACCTCGAAACGCGCGACCTTGTCGGGGGCGTAGGCCGAGGTATCGAAGACCTGACCCCGCACGAGTACCTCGATCCCGTTGGCTCGACCGAGCACGACCTGCAGCGGCGCGCCGCCGTCGTAGTCCAGGGTCTGACCCGGCTGCAGCGTGCGCTGCTGCAACTCCTTGCCCGTCGCGTCCTTGAGCTGGACCCAGGTCGCCGAGCGCGCGCGCAATTGAAGCAGGGGTCGAGCGGCTGCCGCCTGAACCGGAGCCCCGGCGATGGCGGCGACCGTGGCGGAAGCGGCGGCGGGTGCCGGCTCGGCAACAGGCAGCACGGCCGCCGGGCGCCCGGCTGGCGCGGAAGCCGGAACCGCCACCTCGGTGACCACCGAAGCACCCAGCTGGGCCGCCTCGTCGGTCTCGGCCGCCACTTCGGTCTCCTGCTGCGGCAACCACCACCAGAGCGCGCCGGCGAGCACCAGCACGAGCAGGGACAGGACCAGGGGCGAACCCAGACGCAGGGTGGCCGGCCAGCGCAACAGCCCACGGCGGTGCGAGTCGAAGGAAGATGCCTGGAGCGGCCGGTCGTTGCCAAGCTTGACCTCGCCGCCATGCGGCAGGCCCTGCAGCACCGGAACCGGATCGATCTTGAGCACGCGGCACACGCTGGAAGCCAGCGCGCGCGCGAAGGTCAGGTTGGGCAGATCCTGGTAGCGGCCGGCCTCGAGCGCCTGTAGGCGTTCCACCGGCACCTTGAGCATGGCCGCGAGCGAGGCGAGCTGCAGGCCGGCGTCCTCGCGCGCCTGGCGCAGCAGCTTGGAAGACGACACGGCTTCGAGCGGCCCCGCCGAGGCGGACCAGGGAGCGGACGATTGGGAGGAGTCTTCAGTCATCGAAAGCGCCGCGCTCGTAGTCCGCGGCCTCCTGGGATTC
>JBDLVJ010000175.1:0-11714 GCA_039804875.1 Pseudomonadota bacterium
CCATGCCGGCCATGCGCTGACCGCGCGGCAGCGCCTGTATGCCAGAGCGCACCTGCTCGGCGATGCGCGCCGAGGTGAACAGGCCCAGCGCCAGCACCACCAGCACGAAACCCGGCACCACCCGCAGCGCCGGAAACAGCGTGGGCAGCACGTGGTACCAGAGAAAGATCTGCACCAGCAGCGGAATGTTGCGAAACAGCTCGACCCAGGCGTTGCCCAGGCGCACCACCCAGGGGCTGTCGGGCAGGGTGCGCAAGGTGCCGACCAGGGCGCCGACGAACAGCGCCAGCAGCAGCGCCAGCAGCGAGACCGACACCGTCCAGCCCCAGGCCGACAACAGCCAGTCCAGGTAGGTGATGTCACCGCGCTGACCAAAACAGCTCGAACCCGCCTCGCGCGTGAGGGTGTCCTCGCAGAATACCTGCCAATCCCAGCTCATGCGGACCTCCTCATGCTGCGAAAAAAGACCCGCCCCGACCGGCGGGGCGGCACTGGGCGCGATTACTTCTTCGCGTACTCTTCCATCGGCTTGTCGTTCGGGCTGACCCAGGCCGCCTTGGTGGTTTCAGTCAAGGGCATCTTCAGGTTCACGTTGGTCGGCGGGATCGCCTGCATGAACCAGCGGTCGTAGAGCTTGGCCAGCGAGCCGTCCTTGATCTGGCGCTTGATGCTGTCATCGACCGCCTTCTTGAAGGCCGGATCGTCCTTGCGCAGCATGCAGGCGATCGGCTCGACGCTCAGCACCTCGTCCAGAATCTTGAAGTCGCCCGGATTCTTCGACTTGGCGATGTTGGCCGCCAGGATGGACTTGTCCATCACGAAGGCTTCGGCGCGGCCCGACTCGAGCAGCAGGAAGCTGTCGGCGTGGTCCTTGCCATAGACCTCCTTGAAGTCGATGCCGCCCGCGCGCTCGTTCTTGCGCAGCGTCTGGACCGAGGTGGTGCCGGTGGTGGTGGCCACGGACTTGCCGTTGAGGTCCTTGATCTGATGCAGGTTCGAGTTGGTGCGCACGGCAATGCCGACCTCCTCGACATAGGTGGTGACGGCGAAGGCGACATCCTTCTGGCGCGCGGCGTTGTTGGTGGTCGAACCGCACTCGAGGTCAACGGTGCCGTTCTGCAGCAGGGGACTGCGGTTCTGCGAAGTCACGGGCTGGTATTTCAGCTCGAGCTGCGACAGGCCGAGCTGCTTGCCGAGGTCGGCCACGATGCGCTCGCCCATTTCGGTGTGGAAACCCACGTACTTGCCATTGCCCAGGGTGAAGCCCAGGCCCGAGGACTCGCGCACGCCCAGGGTCACGCCGCCGCTGCTCTTGATCTTGGCCAGGGTGTCGTGGGTCTGGGCCCAGACGGAACCGGCGCAGGCCGCCATCAGGGCAATGCCCAGGATGCTCTTCTTCATGTCAAGGTCCTTTATCGGTCGAGGGGAAACGGTTGTGCCCCATTCTAGGGCGCATGTCATGGGACCACCATAGGATCTACCCGGCCCCGGACAGCCTGACAACGCCCAAGCAGAAAGCGCGCCAGGGATCAGCCCGCGCGGGCTTGCGCGGCGGTCACGTCGTCCCAGAACTTCTGCGCCGCGCGCTGGGGCCGGCGCGCGCCAGGGCGCTCGCGATAGAGCCGGATGTCGAGCCGCGCCTCGCAGGCGACGCCGGGGCCGGCGGCCGCGACCAGCTGGCCCTCGCGCAAGGCTTGCTGAACCGAGCTCGCCGGCAGGAAGGCCACGCCATGGCCGGCGATCGCCATCGCCTTCAGGCTCTCGGACATGTCGGTCTCGTAGACCCGTTCGGGATGGAAGTTGGCCCCGCCCTGCTGCAGCACCCAATCGACCACGCGCCCGAGATAGGCCCCCGGCGCGTAGGCCAGATAGGGCCAGGGCTGCTCGGCGCTGCCGGGCAGGCGGTGCAGCGGCACGCCGTCGTCGCCGGGACGGACATAGGGCGCCAGCACCTCCTGCCCGAGCGAGAGCATCTCGTAGCGCTCGGCGTCGAGCTGAATCGGCTGCGAGGTGTGCTGATAGGTGATCAGCAGGTCGCAACTGCCCTCCATCAGGCGCAGCACCGCGTCATGAACGTTGAGGGCGATCAGGCGGGTCTTGACCGGGCCGACCACCTCGCGCAGGCCAGACAGCCAGGCCGGGAAGAAGGTGAAGCCCAGCGTGTGCGGCACCGCGAACGCGATCTGGTCCTGCCCGGTCGGGCAATACTGGCGCAGCATGGTGCGGGTAGCCTGCAGCGCGTGAAGCATTTCGAGCGCCTGCTCGTAGAGCGTCTGCCCCGCCGGCGTGAGCCGGGTCGGGTAGCTGCTGCGGTCCACCAGGTCGGTGCCGGCCCAGGCCTCGAGCGACTGGATGCGGCGCGAGAACGCCGGCTGCGTCACATGGCGCAGCTGGGCCGAGCGGCTGAAGCTGCGCGTCTCGGCCAGGCTGACGAAATCCTCCAGCCATTTGGTATCCATCTCAGGCCCCCGCCGGCGCCACGACGGCTTCCTCGACGCCGCTTTGCTGCAACGCCCACATCCGGGCATAGCGGCCGTTGCGCGCCAGCAGCTCGGCGTGGGCGCCGCGCTCGACGATGTGACCCTGCTCGAGCACGATGATCTCGTGCGCGTCGACCACGGTCGAGAGCCGGTGCGCGATCACGAGCGCGGTCTTGTCGCGCGCCGCGCTGCGCAGTTCGGACTGGATCGCGCGCTCGTTGGCCGAATCGAGCGCCGAGGTCGCCTCGTCGAAGAGCAGGATCGGCGGATTCTTCAGCAGGGTGCGCGCGATCGCGACGCGCTGTTTCTCGCCGCCCGACAGCTTGAGACCGCGTTCGCCGACCACGGTCTCGTAGCCCTTGGGCAGCTTCTCGATGAAGTCATGGATATGCGCGGCCTGGGCCGCAGCGACCATTTCCTCGCGGCTGGCGTCCGGGCGACCGTAGCGGATGTTGTAGCCGATGCTGTCGTTGAACAGCACCGTGTCCTGCGGCACGATGCCGATCGCGCGCCGCAGGCTGGACTGCGTCACCTGGCGGATGTCCTGGCCCGCGATCCGGATCGCGCCGGCCGCCTCGGGCGCTATCTCGGCGCCGCCGACATCGTAGAAGCGGTACAGCAGGCGCGCCAGCGTGGACTTGCCGGAGCCGGACGGACCGACCACCGCCACCGTCTTGCCGGCCGGCACGGTGAAGCTGATGCCATGCAGGATCTCGCGCGCCGGCTCGTAGGCGAAGCGCACGGCCTCGAAGCGGATCTCGGGCGGCCCGTCCAGCCCCAGCTCGGGCGCGCCCGGCGCATCGGCGATCTCGCGCTCGCGGTCGAGCAGGGTGAACATCTTGTCGAGGTCGGTCAGGCTCTGCTTGATCTCGCGGTACAGCACGCCCAGGAAGTTGAGCGGAATGTAGAGCTGGATCATGAAGGCATTGATCATCACCAGGTCGCCCAGCGTCATGCCGCCCTGGGTCACGGCGCTGGTGGCGCGCCAGAGCATGGCGACCAGCGCGGTGGCGATGATCAGCTGCTGGCCGGCGTTGAGCAGCGACAGCGTGGTCTGGCTCTTGACCCTGGCCCGGCGCAGGCGCTCCAGGCTCTCGCCGTAGCGGCGCGACTCGAAGGCCTCGTTGTTGAAATACTTGACGGTCTCGTAGTTGAGCAGCGAATCGACGGCGCGGGTCTGGCTGGCCGATTCGAGCTCGTTCATCTCGCGCCGGTACTGGGTGCGCCACTCGGTCACCTTGACCGTGAACAAGACATAGGCCGCCAGCGCGGCCAGCGTGGTCCAGACATACCAGAGCTCGAACCGGGTGCCCAGCAGCGCGAGCACCAGCGCCACCTCGAGCAGGGTCGGGAAGATGCTGTAGAGCGAGTAGGAGATCAGCGACTGCACCCCGCGCGTGCCGCGATCGACATCGCGCGTCATGCCGCCGGTCTGGCGTTCGAGGTGAAAGCGCAGGCTCAGTCCGTGCAGATGACCGAACACCTGCAGCGCGATCGCGCGCGTCGCGCCCTCGGTCGCCTTGGCGAAGATCAGCTCGCGCAGCTCGGTGAACAGGCTGGTCGAGAAGCGCAGCAGGCCGTAGGCCAGCAGCAGGCCCAGCGGCACCACCAGCAGCGCGGCCTGGCCCGGCGCCAGGCCGGTGCGCGGCGTCAGGGTATCGACCAGCTCCTTGAGCAGCAGCGGCACGCCGACGTTGGCCAGCTTGGCGCCGACCATGAAGGTCAGCGCCAGCGCGACGCGCCAGCGGTACTGCCAGAGGTAGGGCAGCAGGCGGCGCAGGGTGGCGGCCTCCGAGCGCTCGGACTGGGCGGAGGTAGCGCCGGACGGAATGGAAGGACTGGGGTGGGCGAGATGGCGCATCGGCGAGAACGATCAAGGAACGCGCCGATTGTGCGCCCATCCCCGAGATCCCGGCCGCATCCTGCCGGGATGTCCCGCATGAGACACGGGCGTCAGCGCCAAAAAAACGCCGCCCGGCTGGGCGGCGATAAGTCCTAGAGGACGTCGTTGGAATCCGGCTGACGGCCATCCTGTCATGAACAGGCAAGGCCGCCGTTGGCCCTATTGTGCACCAGCAATGAAGTCCGGCCCCGCGCGGGCTGGAGCAGCCAAGGAAAACCCCTAGACGGATGTCCTGGCATGCACCCGGGAGGCCAGCCAGACCAACAGCAGCACCGGCAGGCCCAGCAGCGCGGTCCCGATGAAGAAACTGTCGTAGCCATGGGCATCGACAAAGACGCCCGAGTAGCCGGCCAGCCACTTGGGCGCGAGCAGCATCATCGAACTGAACAGCGCGTACTGGGTGGCCGAATAGCTGACATGGGTCAGGCTCGACAGGTAGGCGACGAAGGCGGCCGAGGCGATGCCCGAGCTCAGGTTGTCGGCGGCGATCACCGCGATCAGCGCCACCAGGTCATGACCATGCCAGGCCAGCCAGGCGAACAGCAGGTTGCTGACGGCACTCAGCAGCGCGCCCAGCATCAGCACCCGCATCACGCCCCAGCGCAGCGCCAGCGCGCCACCGGCAAAGGCCCCGACCAGGGTCATGATCACGCCATAGACCTTGGTGACGGCGGCGACCTCGTCCTTGCTGTAGCCCATGTCGACATAGAAGGGATTGGCCATGATGCCCATCACCACGTCGCTGATGCGGTAGACCCCGATCAGCGCCAGCAGCAGCAGGGCCTGGGAGCCGTAGCGCTGCAGGAATTCGGCGAAGGGCTCGACCATGGCCTCGCGCAGCCAGGTCGCAAGGTCGCGGGCCGGCGGGATGACGCGCCGCGCCGGCTCGGACGAGCCCAGCACGGTGAGCAGGCCGATCACCATCGAGCCGGCCATGACCAGATAGGCGCTGCTCCAGGCCGCCTGCTGATAGCCGGTCGCGAGCGCGGGCGCCAGCTCGGCGCGCGCGGCCAGCCAGAGCACGCCGGCGCCGGCCCAGATCATGGCGAGCCGGTAGCCGGTCTGGTAGCAGGCGACCAGCGCGCCCTGGTGCCGGGCATCGGCCGACTCGATCCGGAAGGCGTCGAGCGCGATGTCCTGCGTCGCCGAGGCAAAGGCCACCAGCAGGGCATAGCCCACCATGGTCTGCAGGTCGGCGCGCGGGTCGGTCAACGCCATGCCGACCAGCCCGGCCATGATGAGCAGCTGCGACAGCAGCAGCCAGGCCCGCCGCTGACCGAGCCAGCGGCTCAGGCCAGGCAGGGGCAGCCGATCGACCAGCGGCGCCCAGCACCACTTGAAGCCGTAGGCCAGGCCGACCCAGCTCAGATAGCCGATGGTGGCGCGATCCAGGCCGGCCTCGCGCAGGCGAAAACTCAGCGTGCCGAGCACCAGCAGCAGGGGCAGGCCGGCGGCAAAACCGAGCGCGAACAGGCGCAGGCCAGCGGGTTCGAGGTAGACGCGCAGGGTGGCGCGCCAGGAGAGCGCCGGCTCGGCGACAGTGGACGCGGGACGGGAATCGGATGAGGACATGTCGGGCTTGAAACAGAAAACCCGCGCAGGCGGCAGGCTTTTGTCTATTATTGGCGCATGTGCTGGCTTTGTGACGCGAAATCCACCCTTTCGGCTGTGACCGGAATTCATGACGAACCGCATGCGGGACGCTGGTCGCCGCGGCGCGGCTTTCTGCTGGCCGGCGCGGCCTCGGCCGCCAGCCTGGCCAGCGGCGCGGCGCAAGCCCAGGTCGACGTTGGCGAGGCCTCGGCGCTGCGCAACCTGGTGCCGGCCGAGGAGCTCGAAAGCGCGGCGCGACAGCAATACGGACAGATGCTGGAACAGGCCCGTTCCCAGCGGGCGCTGGCGCCCGACCAGCATCCCCAGCTGCAGCGGCTGCGCCAGATCGCGCGCCGCCTGATTCCCTTCACCGCGCCGTGGAACTCGCGCTCGCGCAACTGGCAATGGGAGATCAACCTGATCGGCAGCTCCCAGATAAACGCCTTCTGCATGCCGGGCGGCAAGATCTGCTTCTACACCGGCATCCTCGACAAGCTCAAGCTCGGCGACGACGAGGTGGCGATGGTCATGGGCCACGAGATGGCCCATGCCCTGCGCGAACATGCGCGCGAGCGGCTGGCCAAGACCCAGGCCACCAGCCTGGGGCTGTCGCTGGGCGCGCGTCTGCTGGGCCTGGGCCAGCTCGGCGAGGTCGCGGCCGACCTCGGCACCCAGCTGCTGAGCCTCAAGTACAGCCGCGACGACGAGACCGAAGCCGATCTGGTCGGGCTCGAGATTGGCGCGCGCGGGGCCTACAACCCGCAGGCCAGCGTCTCGCTCTGGCGCAAGATGGTGGCGGCCAACGGCAGCGGCGGCCCGGGCTTCCTGTCAACCCACCCGAGCGGGCCGAACCGGATCCAGGAACTGCAGGACAACCTGCCCCGGGTCAGACCGCTCTACGAGCAGGCCAGGGGCTGAAGCCAGGCCCGGACCGGCGACGCCATCAGGTACCGCGCACATAGGGGTTCATGCGCCGCTCGCGCCCGAAGCTGCTCTCGGGGCCGTGGCCGGGAATGAAAACTGTGTCGTCGCCCATCGGCCACAGGCGGTCGGTGATGCTCGCGATCAGCTGCTCGTGGTTGCCGCCCGGAAAATCGGTCCGGCCGATGCTGCCGGCGAACAGCACGTCACCGACGAACGCGCGCTTGGCCTCGGCCGAATGAAAGACCACGTGGCCCGGGGTATGACCGGGACAGTGGCGCACCGCGACCTCGCTGCGACCCAGTCGCAGCCGGTCGAGGTCATGCAGCCAGCGCGTCGGCGTGAAATGACCGGCCGGCGGAAAACCGAACTTGACGCTCTGCATCGGCAGGCCGTCGATCCAGTACTGGTCGCCCTCGTGCGGGCCGATGATCGGCAGCTTGAAGCGCTGCGCCAGCTCGGCCGTGCCGCCGGCGTGGTCGATGTGCGCGTGCGTCAGCCAGATCTGGCCGAGCTGGAGTCCGAGCCGGTCGACCTCGGCCAGCACCCGATCGAGGTCGCCACCCGGATCGATGACGGCGGCCTCCAGGGTCTGGTCGCACCAGACGAGCGAGCAGTTCTGCTGGAAGGGCGTGACGGGTATCGTGAGGTATTGCAGCATGCGCCTCATTGTAGGCAAGCCGGGCGGCTCACATATTGGTCGCGGCGATCACCTCGGCCAGATCGGTCAGGCCGGCCACCACCTTCTCGATGCCGTCCTGGCGCAGCGTGCGCATGCCGGCGCCGAACGCGCTCTGCCGGATCTCGCCGGCCGGGGCGCGGTGGCGGATATGGTGACGGATCTGGTCGTCGTTCAGCATCAGCTCGTAGATGCCAAGTCGGCCCTTGTAGCCGCGCTGCTCGCAGGCCTCGCAGCCATGCCTGACGAAGCTGTGGAGCTGCCGGATGCCGAAGGCGTCGGGCCGGCCATGGTCGCCGCGCCAGCGCTCGATCAGGGCGGCGACCTCGCGCGGGTCATGCTGGACGTGACCATCGAGGTACTGATTGGCCAGGACCTCGATCTCCTCGGCCGCCGCCGGGCGGACTTCGACGCACTGCCGGCACAGGCGGCGCACCAGGCGCTGGGCCAGGATGGCGAGCAGGGAATCCGAGAAATTGAACGGATCAAGGCCGATCTCGAGCAGCCGCGCGATGCTCTCGGGCGCCGAGTTGGTGTGCAGGGTGGACAGCACCAGGTGGCCGGTCAGCGAGGCCTCGACCGCGATGCGCGCGGTCTCCTCGTCGCGCATCTCGCCGATCATGATCACGTCGGGATCGGCGCGCAGGAAGGTCCGCATCGCGGCGGCGAAGGTCCAGCCGATGCGCGGGTTCATCTGCACCTGACGCAGGCCGTCCTGGCTGATCTCGATCGGGTCCTCGGCGGTCCAGATCTTGCGGTTCTCGGTGTTGATGTCGCTGATCAGCGAATGCAGCGTGGTGGTCTTGCCGCTGCCGGTCGGACCGCAGACCAGCATCAGGCCGTAGGGCTTGAGCGCCATCCGGCGCAGGTCGCCCAGATTGCCGGCGCTCAGGCCGATCGAGTCGAGCGGCATCGGCTTGGAGCCGGCCAGCAGCCGCAGCACGACATCCTCGAGTCCGCCGTGGGTCGGCACGGTCACGACCCGCAGCTCGGTCTTGCTGCCGCCGAAGCGGGCGAAATCGATCTTGCCATCCTGCGGCTTGCGGTGCTCGGAGATGTCCATGCCGGCCATGATCTTGATGCGCGCGACCAGCGCGTAGCGAAAGCGCGACTCGACCTCGAGGTAGCGCCGCAGTTCGCCGTCGATGCGGAACCGGACCCGGACCTTGCGCGGAGCGGGCTGGGTCTCGATGTGGATGTCGGACGCCTTCTGCGCGATCGCCTCGGCGATCAGCGAGTTGATGAGACGCACCAGGGTGTTGTCGGATTCGCTGACGACATCGGACTCGGGCTCGCGGCCGACTTCGGCGCCGGCCTGCAGGTCGTTGACCAGGTCGCGCGACGAGGCGCGGCTGACCTCCCTGGACCTGGGTGACTCGCCCGCACCGCCCTGCGGTTCGTAGGCCCGCGCCACCGAGGGCATCAGCGTGCCGGGCGCGGCCAGCACCGCGACGATGCGGCGCTGGGTCATGAAGCGCAGTTCGTCGAGCAGCCGCTTGTCGAGCGGATCGGCCATCGCGAGCACCAGGATGTCGTCCTGCAGCAGCAGCGGCAGCACCGCCTCGCGCTCGGCAAAGCTGCGCGGCACCAGCGCAAGCGCCTCCTGGTCGAACAGGTAGACCGAGGGGTCGAGCACCCGGTTGCCGAGCCAGCCCGCGATCACATGGCGCAGCTGAGCCTCGGTCAACAGGCCGCTCTCGACCAGCTGCTGGCCGAGCTGGTGGTGGATGCCGAGCGAGCGCTGCTCGGTCTGGGTCGCGAGGGCCTCGCACAGCTGCTCGGCCGTCAGCAGACCGCTGCGCACCAGCGCGTCGCCAAGGTGGCGCGCGCCATGGGCGGAGGACTGCGGGTTCTGCAGCAACTGCCAGAGCTCGTCCGGCATCCTCGGCCTGGGATAGGCCGAGCTGGCAGGCGCCACGGCGGCGGGATCGGACGGAATGACTGGCACGTTAGGCCCCGGATCGGAGACGAGCGACGGACCCGATGCCCGACGGCTGTCCGGATCATTGTGCCGATTTTTCGCTGCCGGGTCACGGCCGGCCGATCGTGGCCGGCTGCGGCGACAATCCCGGCATGAAATTCCAAAGCATTCTGTTATGGACTGGCGTGGCGGCGCTACTGGTGCTCGCGCACGCCCAGTTTGGCTGGCCCGGCGTGGCGTTCGCGGGCGCCGGCCTCGTGATGTGGCTGCTGCTGCACTTCACGCGCCTGATGGGCGTCATGAGGCGCGCGGCCAACCGGCCGGTCGGTCATGTCGACAGCGCGGTCATGCTCAACGCGAAGCTGCGGCCAGACCGCCCGCTGATGCATGTGATCGCGCAGACGCGCGCGCTTGGCGAGCGGCTGTCGGCCGAGGGCGCCCAGCCCGAGATCTACCGCTGGCGCGACGAGTCGGGCTCTAGCGTGCGCTGCGAGTTCGAGGGCGGCAAGCTCGCGCGCTGGCAGCTCGATCGACCGGCACAGGACTGAGGCGCCAGCGCGGACTCAAAGCGTCCAGTCGTACTCGATGGTCAGCGGCGCGTGGTCGCTGAACCACTGCTGCTTGTAGATGCTGGCGCGACGCGCGTGCTCGGCCAGCGCCGGGCTCGCGAGCTGGTAGTCGATGCGCCAACCGACGTTGTTGGCGCGCGCCTGGCCACGGTTGCTCCACCAGGTGTAGGCGCCCTCGCCCTCCTCGGGGTGCAGATGGCGGTAGACATCGACCAGGCCGGCCTCGCCCAGCAGCCGGGTCATCCAGGCGCGCTCCTCGGGCAGGAAGCCGCTGTTCTTGAGGTTGCCCTTCCAGTTCTTGAGGTCGATCTCGCGGTGCGCGATGTTGACATCGCCGCACAGCACATAGTCGCGCTCG
The DNA here is from genome assembly GCA_039804875.1 of Pseudomonadota bacterium. Taxonomy (GTDB): domain Bacteria; phylum Pseudomonadota; class Gammaproteobacteria; order Burkholderiales; family Burkholderiaceae_C; genus Malikia. Next base: position 10,425 of record JBDLVJ010000175.1, read on the forward strand.
GCGTTCATGCGGGAGAGATGCGGGTAGATCAGATCGAGGAAGCGGAACTTGGCCTGCTGGCGCTCCTCGCCCGAGGAACCGCTCGGGAAGTAGCAACTGACGAGGCTGCGCTTCTTGCCGAGCGTGTCGAAGCGCAGCTCGACATAGCGGCCCTCGGCGTCGAACTCAGGCTCGCCCAGGCCGACGATCACGTCGCTGGGCTCGTGCCGGCTGTAGAGCGCGACGCCCGAATAGCCCTTCTTCTCGGCGTAATGGAAGTAGCCCCGCAGGCCGGCGAGCTGCTCGAAGCGGCCGGCGACGTCGGCGCCTTGCGCCTTGAGCTCCTGCACGCCAATACAATCGGGCGCCTGGGCCGCGACCCAGTCTTCCAGCCCCTTGGAAGTGGCGGATCGGATGCCGTTGAGGTTGAGGCTGGTGAGTTTGAACAAGGATTTTCCCATGGTGGTTGAAGCGAACAAGCCGGCGGCAGACGACGCACTGGCGCTGGAATTTGTGCAATTTTCCGTCGAATCGGGCGTGCTGCGCTTTGGCGAATTCAAGACCAAGGCCGGCCGCCTGAGCCCCTACTTCTTCAACGCCGGCCTGTTCGACGACGGCGCCAAGCTCGGCCGGCTGGCGTCCTTCTATGCCCGGCGGATCCAGGCCAGCGGCATGGAGTTCGACATGATCTTCGGCCCGGCCTACAAGGGCATCCCGCTGGCGGCGGCGGTCGCGATCGAGCTCGCGCGCCTGGGCGTCAACAAGCCCTTCGCCTACAACCGCAAGGAAGCCAAGGACCATGGCGAGGGCGGCAGCCTGGTCGGCGCGCCGCTCCAGGGCCGGGTGCTGATCATCGACGACGTGATGAGCGCCGGTACCGCCGCGCGCGAGTCGATCGCGCTGATCAAGGCCGCCGGCGCCACGCCGCACGCGGTGGCGATCGCGCTCGACCGCCAGGAGATGGCGACCGAGGCCACTGCGGATGGCGTGCGCGACGTGCCCTACAGCGCGGTGCAGTATGTGCGCGGACAGCTCGGCCTGCAGGTCTGCGCGATCGCGCAACTGTCCGACCTGCTGCAGTATCTGCAGCGGCAGGTGGGCGGCGAGATGACCGAGCACCGCGACCGGGTCCAGGCCTATCGCGACCGCTACGGCGTGGCCTGAGCCCAGGCAGGGCGAGCCAACGGGCAGATGCCCCGGCCAACCGGCCCGGCGACCGCCGGGCCGGTTGACGAATCGGCGGATCAGCCCAGGCGAGCCTTCAGAACCTCGTTGACCTGGCCCGGGTTGGCCTTGCCCTTGCTGGCCTTC
>JBDLVJ010000176.1:0-3369 GCA_039804875.1 Pseudomonadota bacterium
AAGGCCTTCCTGGGCGAGATGGCGCACATCCTCAACGCGATCTTCAGCGCACTAATCAAGCGCGAGAGCCCGTACGCCGCCGTAATCGCTGCCGTGCTGGAACTGGCCGGGCAGAAAGCCCAGGCCGTGGCCATCCCGGTCGAAGAGAGTATGGACGAGGCCTGGGCCGAACCCGAGGCCTTTGACGGCTGCGCCACCCGTGGCCAGAACCGACCAGGCCAGGCGCAACCCATCCACATCGTCCGTAAGAACACCACCCCATCTCAAGGAGTCGCAGCATGAACGGCTTCCATAACTTTGTCTTCGGCATCTATCCGTACATCGCGCTCACCATTTTTCTGCTGGGCAGCCTGATCCGTTTCGACCGCGACCAGTACAGCTGGAAGAGCGACTCGTCCCAGCTGTTGCGCGCCGGCCAGCTTCGCTGGGGCAGCAACCTGTTCCATATCGGGGTGCTGTTCCTGTTCTTCGGTCATACCTTCGGCATGTTGACGCCGCATTTCCTCTACGAGCCCTTCATCAGCGCCAGCAACAAGCAGCTGGTGGCGATGGTCTCGGGCGGCGTGGCGGGGCTGCTCGGCTTCATCGGCGTCAGCATCCTGCTGCACCGTCGCCTGTCGGACGAGCGCATCCGCAAGAACTCCAGGACCAGCGACATCGTGCTGCTGTGGCTGCTCTGGGCCCAGCTGGCGCTGGGCCTGGCGACGATCCCGCTGTCGGCCCAGCATCTGGACGGCGGCATGATGCTGAAACTGGCCGAATGGGCCCAGCGCATCGTGACTTTCCGTGGCGGCGCGGCCGACCTGCTGGTCGGTGCCGGCTGGATCTTCCAGACCCACATGGCGCTGGGCATGACGATCTTCCTGGTGTTTCCGTTCACCCGCCTGGTCCATGTCTGGAGCGGTTTCGGTACCCTGGCTTATGTCGCGCGCCCCTATCAGGTGATGCGCGGCCGCCGCCTGGGCGTTCCCGGCAACCCGCGCTGAGGCGCATCTCCAGGAGACCACAGATGAATTCCATCGAACAGACGAGTTGCGGCAGCGGCTGCCACTGCGGCAGCGGCGCGGCGGTTGCCATCCCGGCCATCCCGGTAATTTCGGCCATGCAAGCGGCATCGGCCAGCGTCAACGGCATCGCGCTGCATGGCGTGGGCGAGCAGATTGGCCTTGAGGCCCTGCGCGAGCGTGCCCATGCCGAACTGCTGCGCCAGCAGGCGGTACGGCTGGGCTGGCTGCCCGAGCGGGTCGTCACGCTGGCGCCCGAGCTTGGTGCCGCCGAACAGGAGGCGATCGAGTCCATGCTCGAGCGCGAGGTCCCGCTGCCGGAGCCGAGCGAGGCCGCCTGCCAGCGCCATTACGCGGCCACCAAGCCGCAGCATGTGATCGAGCAGGCGGTCCATCTGCGCCATATCCTGTTCGCGGTCACGCCCGGGGTGGACGTGCAGAAGCTGGCGCAGCGCGCCGAGGCGGCCTTGCACGAGCTCATGCGCCAGGACGCCGCGCCGGGCCGCTTCGAGCAGCTCGCGGGCGAACTCTCGAACTGTCCGTCCTCGGCCCAGGGCGGCGATCTGGGCTGGGTCGGCCCGCACGACTGCGCGCCCGAGTTGGCGCAGGCGCTGTTCTTTCAGTCCGAGCCCGGCTTTGGCCTCGGCCTGCATCCGCGCCTGGTGCACAGTCGCTACGGCTTTCACGTCATCGAGCTGCTGGCGCGGCGCAAGGGCCGCCAGCTCGAGTTCGACGCTGTGCGCGACAGCATAGCGGCCCAGCTGGCGCTGCGCTCGCGCGCGACCGCCTGGCGCCAGTACATGAGGCTGCTGGTCGGCCAGGCCGACATCGTCGGGCTTGAACTCGAGGGCGCCGACACCCCCCTGGTGCAGTGATGCCCAGCCGCGCAGAAGACGACGAGCTGCTGCTGCGGCTGCGGCATTTCCAGTCCGACTATTTTCCGCTGCACCAGCAGCGCTTCCAGGATCTGGTGGCCAAGGGCCAGCACCCCAAGACCCTGTTCATCGGCTGTTCCGACTCGCGCCTGGTGCCCTATCTGCTGACCGGCGCCGGGCCGGGCGAGCTGTTCATCGTGCGCAACGTCGGCGCGCTGGTGCCACCCTACGACGGTTCGCGCGGCCTGCATGGCACGATGGCGGCGGTCGAATACGCTGTGCTCGCGCTCGAGGTCGAGCGCATCATCGTCTGCGGTCACAGCCATTGCGGCGCGATCCGCGCCTGCTACGAGGGGGTGCCGGACGAGGCGCGCGCGCTCAGGAGCTGGCTCGAGCTGGCGCAGGACGCGGTGCTGCCGGTGCAGGCCAGTCCCGAGGCCTGCCGCCGCACCGAGGAGCGCTCGATCGTGCTGCAGCTCGAGCGCCTGATGGAGTACCCGCTGGTGCGGCGCGAGGTCGAGGCCGGACGACTGACCCTGCATGGCTGGCATTATGTGATCGAGGACGGTGCCGTGCATGTGTTCGACGCGCGGCGGGGCGCCTTCGTGCCGGCGGCCTCGTCCACCCATACCGGGACCGGACCCTATGCCCCCTATGTCGAGCCTGACGGACCGATGCCGGCCGACTGAGATCGAACGCCACGGCCCTCGCGCGGCGTGGCGAGGCGATCGGGCTTGGCCGAGCGACGGGTCAGCCCGGTCTTTCTTCCAGCTGCTGGTAGTCCCGGCACAGCTTGTCCACCCGGGCGCTGGCGCCTTCCAGGGCTTTCAGCTGTTGCATGCAGTCGCGCGCCAGCCGTGCCAATCCGGCATCCCATTCCGAGTGCTCCAGTTGTGTCAGCAGGGCCTGGGCCGCGTTGAACTGCGAATCGGCGGATGGCGCGGCATAGGCCAGCTCCAGCATCAACTGGCTGGCTTCGGCCCACTTCCCGGCCTGTTGCGCCTGTTGGGCCTGTCGGGTCAGCTCTTGTGGCAGGTCCTTGTCGGCCGTGGCGCGCGGCTCGTCGCTCCTGGCTGACGGTGGGCGTTGCTTCTTGTCGCGCGCCTTCTCGCTCTGTCGCATCGACCGCTCCGTCAGCCACATCTCCCAGCGCAGCTTCCATTCGGCCAGGCGCCTGAACCGCGACAGCTGGCTGCGTGAGATGGTTTCAATGATCAGGTGTTCCATGTGGCCGCTGCCCCGGGACAGCGGCACCTTGTTCACGAACAGGCCCACGGCTTGCGGATCGATTTTCTGCAGCAGGCGCTTGGCGCGACTGATTTCGCCGCGATTCACGGCCTGTGCCTCCACCAGCAGAAACACCTGGCCCATGGTCTCGATCAGCATTTCGGCCTCGGCGCTCAGCAGCAGTGGCGGCAAGTCAACCAGCACATACTCGTACTGCTCGCTCCACTCAGCCACGGCCTGGTGCAGCCGGTCGAGTCGCTGCA
>JBDLVJ010000177.1:0-3550 GCA_039804875.1 Pseudomonadota bacterium
GTCCTGGATCGCGTGCGCGACGATGTGCAAGCCGAATTGGCTGGCGGCGCGTTCGCTGGCCAGCGCGGCCCAGCTGGGATGGGTCGCGGCCAGGCGCGCGCCTTCGGCGTTGCTCGAGACCGCGCGCCGCTCGGCATGCGGCAGGTGCTTGGACAGCCAGTTCTGGCATTGCGCCAGCGCCTGCGGGTGTGCCATCACGACCTCGATGCCGTCGAGCGAGTTTTGCTGGCGCAGCAGGTGGTGGCGCACCTGCAGGCTGACCTGCCCGATCACATGCACCGGCGAGCGCAGGAACAGGTCGAGCGAGCGCGCCACCGCGCCCTCGGTCGAGTTCTCGATCGCGACCACGCCGTACTGCGCGGTGCCCGACTCGGTGGCGTGGAACACCTCGTCGAAGTTGTCGCAGTAGATCAGGTTGGCGGCGCTGCCGAAGAACTCGATCGCGGCCTCCTCGGTGAAGGTGCCCTGGGGACCGAGCACGGCGACGCGCTGCGGCGACTCCAGCGCTAGGCAGGCCGACATGATCTCGCGCCAGATTGCGGCCACATGGGCGTTGAGCAGCGGGCCCGGGTTGGCGGCCTCGATCTTGGCGATCACCTGGGCCACGCGGTCAGGGCGGAAGAAGGGCGAGCCTTCGGCGCGCTTGATCGCGCCGACCTGCTCGGCCACGCGGGCGCGCTGATTCAGCAACTGCAGCAGCTGGTGGTCGAGCGCGTCGATCTGAACGCGCAGCTCGCCCAGGGCGGCGCTCTGCACCGGGCCGGCCGGTTGGGGGGTGTTGTCGGTCATGGAGCTTGGGGGTTTCTCAGGCCTGGGTGCGCTCGAATTCCCGCATGTAGGCGACCAGCGCCTGCACGCCGTCGATCGGCATCGCGTTGTAGAGGCTGGCGCGCATGCCGCCGACCGACTTGTGGCCCTTGAGCTGCAGCAGCCCGGCGGCCTTGGCACCGGCCAGGAAGGCGTCGTTGCGGCTCTCGTCGCGCAGGAAGAACGGGATGTTCATCCGCGAGCGGCAGTCGCGCGCGATGCGGTTCTCGTACAGCGGCGAGCCGTCGAGGTAGTCGTAGAACAGCTGTGCCTTGGCGATGTTGGCCGCCTCGATCGCGGCGACGCCGCCCTGACGTTTCAGCCACTGGAACACTAGGCCGGCCATGTAGATCGCGTAGGTCGGCGGGGTGTTGTACATCGAGCCGGCCTCGGCCACCAGCTTGTAGTCGAAGGCGCTCGGGCATTGCGGCAAGGCCCGGCCGAGCAGGTCATCGCGCACGATCACCAGCGTCAGGCCGGCCGGGCCCAGGTTCTTCTGCGCGCCGCCGAAGGCCAGGCCGACCCGGCTCCAGTCGACCGGGCGCGAGGCCACGTTGGACGAGAAGTCGACCACCAGCGGGGCGTCGCAGCCCAGCGCCTTGAGGTCGGGCAGCTGCTGGAACTCGACGCCGTGGATGGTCTCGTTGCTGCAGACATGCACATAGGCGCTGTCGGCGCCGAGCTGCCAGCCGGCCGGGTCGGGCAGGGTGGTGAAGCCGCTGCCCTGGGTCGAGGCCGCCAGCCGCGCGTTGCAGAACTTGCCGGCTTCCTGGTACGACTTCTGGCTCCAGCCGCCGGTCACGATGAAGTCTGCCGCGCCGCCGCGCGCCAGGTTCAGCGGGATGATCGCGTTCTCGGCCAGCGCGCCGCCCTGCATGAACAGGATGCGGAAGTGGGCCGGCACCGCCAGCAGCTCGCGCAGATCGGCCTCGGCCTGCTCGTAGATCGAGATGAATTCCTTGCCGCGATGGCTCATTTCCATCACGCCCATGCCGCTGCCGTGCCAGTCCAGCATTTCGGCCGCGGCCTGTTGCAACACGGCTTCGGGCATGGTGGCCGGGCCGGCGGAGAAGTTGTAGGGTCGCTTCATGTGGGGTTTTCGATGCGGGGGCTTTTAGTCGGCGCTGGTCTCGTCAGCGGGGGCGGCGGCATCCACGTCAGCCGCATCGGCGACCTCTGAATCGGCCATGTCAGCCATGTCAGCCACGTCGGCGCTGGCGTCGTTCTCGACGATGCGCTGCAGGCCCGACAGCTGGGCACCCTGGTCGAGCGCGATCAGCGTCACGCCCTGGGTCGCGCGGCCGAGCTCGCGGATCTCGCTCACGCGGGTACGCACCAACACCCCGGTGTCGGTGATCAGCATGATCTCGTCGTCGGCATGCACCAGCGTCGCCGCCACCACCTTGCCGTTGCGCTCGGACTGCTGGATCGCGATCATGCCCTTGGTGCCACGGCCGTGGCGGGTGTGTTCGGCGATCGGGGTCCGCTTGCCATAGCCGTTCTGGGTCGCGGTCAGCACGCTCTGCTGCTCGTCCTCGGCCACCAGCATCGCGATCACGCTCTGGCCGTCTTCGAGCATCATGCCGCGCACGCCGCGCGCGTTGCGGCCCATCGGGCGCACATCGTTCTCGTCGAAGCGCACCGCCTTGCCGCCGTCCGAGAACAGCATCACGTCGTGCGCGCCGTCGGTCAGGGCCGCACCGATCAGGAAGTCACCTTCGTCGAGATCGACCGCGATGATGCCGAGCTTGCGCGGGTTGTTGAACTGGTCGAGCGAGGTCTTCTTGACCGTTCCCATGCTCGTGCCCATGAAGACATAGCGGTCCTCGGGGAAGCTGCGCATCTCGCCGGTCAGGGCCAGCACGACGTTGATCTTCTCGCCTTCGGCCAGCGGGAACATGTTGACGATCGGGCGCCCGCGCGAGCCGCGCGAACCCGCCGGCACCTCCCAGACCTTGAGCCAGTACAGGCGGCCCCGGTTGGAAAAGCACAGCAGCCAGTCATGGGTGTTGGCGATGAAGAGCTGGTCCACCCAGTCGTCTTCCTTGGTCGCGGTGGCCTGCTTGCCACGGCCGCCGCGCTTTTGCGCCCGGTATTCCGACAGCGGCTGGCTCTTGATGTAGCCGCTGTGCGACAGCGTGACCACCATGTCGGTCGGCGTGATCAGGTCCTCGGTGCTGAGGTCCTGCGCGCTGTGCTCGATCTCGCTGCGGCGCGCGCCGGCCTTGGTCTGGCCGAACTCGGCCTTGATCACGCGCAGCTCGTCCCCGATGATGGTCGAGACCCGCTCGGGGCGGGCCAGGATGTCGAGCAGGTCGTCGATCTCGGCCATCACCTGCTTGTACTCGGCGACAATCTTGTCCTGCTCCAGTCCGGTCAGGCGCTGCAGCCGCATCTGCAGGATTTCCTGCGCCTGTGTCTCCGACAGGCGATACAGGCCCTCGGCCTGCATGCCGAACTCGCGCTCCAGGCCCTCAGGGCGGTAGTCGTCGGCATTGACCACGCCGCCGTCGGTCTTGGCTCGGGTCAGCATCTGGCGCACCAGCGCGCTGTCCCAGCTGTGCGTCATCAGCTCGGCCTTGGCCAGCGGTGGCGTCGGCGACTCGCGGATGATGCGGATGAACTCGTCGATGTTGGCCAGCGCCACCGCCAGGCCCTCCAGCACATGGCCACGGTCGCGCGCCTTGCGCAGCTCGAACACGGTGCGGCGCGTCACCACCTCGCGCCGGTGCTGCAGGAAGAC
>JBDLVJ010000178.1:0-5271 GCA_039804875.1 Pseudomonadota bacterium
GACGTGAAGGCCAGCAATGTGGTCATCCTGGATGATGTAAGAATCGGAGCTGGCTGTATATTGAATCCTTTTGTATGCTTGACCAGCAACATTCGCATCGGAAAACAATTTCACGCCAATATATATAGCTATGTGGCCCACGATTGCATTATCGGTGACTACGTCACTTTTGCACCAGGCGTCAAATGCAACGGCAACGTGATGATCGAAGATCATGCGTACATCGGTACGGGTGCCGTACTGAAGCAGGGAAAACCGGGGTCACCCCTTGTAATCGGCCATGGTGCCGTGATTGGAATGGGCGCCGTCGTGACCAAGAGCGTTGCAGCTGGCGTGACTGTGGTGGGCAACCCGGCCCGGCCCCTGTCTCGGTAGTCTCACCTCATTCTTTTATCGATGGAATATGCTAAATACCGCTTTCTCACCCTGGCCCAGTTTCACCACCGAAGAGGCCAGCGCCGTGCAGCAAGTACTGCTGTCGAACCAGGTCAACTACTGGACCGGCCCCGAGTGCCGCGACGTCGAGAGGGACTTCGCCGCCTGGGTCGGGACCAGCCACGCCGTGGCGCTGAGCAACGGCACGCTGGCGCTCGACGTGGCGCTGAAGGCGCTGAAGATAGGCCCGGGTGATGAAGTGGTGGTGACGCCACGCACTTTCATTGCTTCGATCTCCTGCGTGGTGACGGCCGGCGCCACCCCGGTGTTCGCCGATGTGGAGCCGGACAGCGGCAACATCAGTGCCACCACGATTGCCAAGGTATTGACTGCGCGCACCAAGGCTGTGATCTGCGTGCATCTGGCCGGCTGGCCTTGCGACATGGACCCGATCATGGCCCTGGCCGATCAGCATGGCCTGAAAGTGATCGAGGACTGCGCCCAGGCACACGGTGCGCGCTACAAGGGCCGCCTCGTGGGCGGCATCGGCCATGTCGGGGCCTGGAGCTTCTGCCAGGACAAGATCATGAGCACCGGAGGCGAAGGCGGCATGGTGACGACCCGCGACGCAGCCCTGTGGCGCGCGATGTGGTCTTTCAAGGATCATGGCAAGAGCTATGAGGCCATCTATGAGCGCCAGCACGCCCCGGGTTTTCGCTGGCTGCACGAGAGCTTCGGCACCAATTGGCGCATGCTGGAGATGCAGGCCGCCATCGGCCGTATCCAGCTGCGCCGCATGTCCGACTGGACCGCCAGACGGCAAGCCAACGCCGCCGCCCTGCGCGCCGCGCTGCTACCCTTTGCCGACAGCGACGGTCCGGTGCGCCTGCCGGCATTTGCCTGCGCCAGCGGCTGCGTGTCGAGCAGCGCTGCCCTGCCCTGCTCGGCCGGCTGTGAGCACGCGCAATACAAGTTCTATGCCTATGCGCGACCCGACAGGCTGGCAGCGGGCTGGAGCCGTGACCGCATCATCGAGTCGATCAACGCAGCGGGCGTGCCCTGCTACCAGGGCAGCTGTTCCGAGGTTTACCTGGAAAAGGCTTTCGACGACACGGGCTGGCGCCCGGTCGAGCGGCTGCCGGTGGCCAAGGAGCTGGGCGAAACCAGTCTGATGTGGCTGCTCCACCCGACGCTGACTGAAGCGGAAATCGCCAAGACCTGCGCGGTGATCGGCGCTGTGCTGCGTCAGGCCGGCAACAGTGCCCGCATCTGCTCCGGCCTGAGCCGATTGCCGTGCTGACTGACCACGGCGGCGGCACAGCGGTTGCCCAGCAGCGCGGCCTGCGCGTGGGAGTGGCCATGGGTGGCGGCATACAGGAAAGCGCCAGCGAACATGTCGCCCGCGCCGTTGCTGTCGACCGGATCGATGCTGGGAGCCGGCACGTCGGTGATCAAGCCGTTTTCCAGCACCAGGCTGCCCTGGGCGCCACGCGTGATGCAGATGGTCCTAGCCATGTTGCCAATGGCGGCGGCGACGGCGCCAATCTCCTGCAAGCCGGTCCAGGCGCGGGCTTCTTCCTCGTTGCAGAACAGATAATCCAGGCCACCGGCCGCCATGGCTTCGAGGCCGGGACGGCAGAACTGGATCATGCTGACGTCACTGAGCGTGAGCGCCAGCGCCTTGCCGGCCTCAGCGGCAATGCGGCGGCCTTCGAGCGCGGCCTGCAGCCCGCTGGGCGAGGCGGCCAGATAGCCTTCCATGTAGTAGACCTGTGCGCGGACGATGTCCTTCGGATGCAGCGCGCTGGCTTCGAGTTCGGCCGTGGCGCCCAGGAAGGTGCAGAGGCTGCGCTCGGCATCGGGCGTGACCAGCACCAGGCAACTGCCGGTCTGACCTTGCAGCGCGCGGGTATGGCTGAGATTGGTGGCGACGCCGTTGTGCGCGAGATCTTGCGCATAGAAGGCGCCGAGTTCGTCATCGGCCACGCGGCAGGAGTAGAAGGCGTTGCCTCCGAGCTGGGACAGCGCGACCACGGTGTTGCCGGCCGAGCCGCCGCCGGTGCGACGGGCCTGCTGACCATGGAGCCGGGCCAGCAGCTCGGTGCGGCGCGGCGCGTCGATCAGGGTCATGTGACCCTTGTCCACGCCCATGGCAAGAAGCTGGGCGTCGGAGACTTCGTATTCGGTATCGACCAAGGCATTGCCGATCGCGTAGAGGTGGTAGTGGTGCGTTGACATGACCCGAAGTCTATGCGATCGGGCCGGGGGCTCCGACTGGCTGGCGTATCAGCGGGCAAGCAAGGGCGGCGGCATCGACTGCGGTGAGCGTTCAAGCCGGCTCAGGTCAAAGCCCTGTTGCTTGAGCCGGCCCAGCAGCGCCGCGTAGGCCTGGGGATCGATCTGGGGCTGGCGCGCCAGCACCCAGAGGTATTGGCGCTGGGGTTCGCTGACCGCGACCAGCTGGTACTCGGGATCAAGATCGACGATCCAGTAATCGCCCCAGACGACCGGCAGCCAGGACAGCCAGGCCGGCGCGAAGCGCACCTTGAGCCGGGCCGAGTCGGGGCCGCCGACACGGCGGGCTTCGCCGATGGCTTCGGCCAGTGTGCCGTCGGCGCTGCGGCAGCGGTTGATGACCTGCACCGTGTCGCCGGACTGGGGTCGGTATTCGGCACGAGTGTCGGAGGCGCATTTTTGCTGGAACCAGTTGGGCGTGCGCGCGATCTCGTGCCAAGTGCCGAGATAGCGTACCAGATCCAGATGCTCGATGGTTTTGAGCGGGGCGGGCTCGGTGGCGGCGGCGTGAGCGGAGCCGGCCACCAGCAGGGCCAGACCGGCGCTTGCGAGGCGGTGTTTCATGGCCCCATACTAGCGCGAGTAGCGGCCAAAAAAAAGCCCCAGGCATTGCATGGGGCTTTTCAAGAGGTGGTGGGTCGTGCGGGACTCGAACCTGCGACCAATTGATTAAAAGTCAACTGCTCTACCAACTGAGCTAACGACCCCACCTGAAATCGTTGACAAGCGGTCTAGCCGTTTGCCGAAGCCGTTATTCTATCGAGGTTTTCCGTGCTTTGCGGCCTGGGTTGGATATTTTTGCAGATGCCCTGCCCGCGCGCCCAGGCATCCATGACCCAGCCGGCCGCGCAGAGACCGAAGCTGGCGGTCACGCTGACCATGGAACCGTAGCCATGGCAGTTGAGCGTGCCGTCACCGCTGCCTGGCAGCACGCAGGAGGCGTCGGGCGGCGCGACCGCCTCGCGGCTGAAGACGCAAGCCACCTGCATGCGACCCTGGCGCGCGCCGCCGTGCGCCTTGCGCAGCCGGTAACGCAGTTGCGCCAGCAGCGGGTCGTGCGTGGTTTCGCTGAGGTCGGCGATCTCGACCGCGTGCGCCAGCCGCTTGCCGCCCGCGGCGCCGACGCTGATGAACAGCGCGCGTGCGCGCAGGGCCCAGGCGGCCATGGCGGTCTTGGCCTTGACCTGGTCACAGGCATCGACGACGGCCAGGCGCTCGCCCGGTCGCACGTCGGCCAGCCGCAGGCAGTCGTCCCAGTTGTCGGGCGTGACGAAGTCGTCGATCAGCTGGACCTGGGCCTGCGGGTTGATCTGGGCGATGCGCTCGCGCATGGCCTCGATCTTGGCCTGGCCCTGGGTCGAGGAGAGCGCCTGCAGCTGGCGGTTGATGTTGGATTCGCTGACATGGTCGAGGTCGATCAGCGTGATGCGCCCGACCCCGCTGCGCGCGAAGGCTTCGGCAACCCAGCTGCCGACGCCACCGATGCCGACCACGATCGCGTGGCCGTCGAAGATGCGCTGCGCGCCTTCGCTGCCGTAGAGGCGGCGCAGGCCGCCGAAGCGGCGCTCGAAGACGGCGCCGTCGCCATCACTGTCGCTGCTGTCGAGGTCGATCACTGCATGCGGGCCAGTCGGTCGCGGGCGGCGATGCCGGCTTCGGACTTGGGGTAGCTCTTGAACAGTTCTTCCAGCGTGCGCTTGGCCGCCTTGGCGTCTTTGAGTTCCTGCTGGCAGTTGGCGATCGCGAGCATGGCCTCGGGCACGCGGGCGTGGTTCGGCACCTTGGCGATCAGCGCGCGGTAGCTGTCGATCGCCGGTTTGTAGTCGCGCGAGGCGTAGCGGGCGTTGCCCTGCCAGTAGAGCGCGGCGGGCAGATAGCCGCTTTCGGGATAACGGCGCATGAACTGGCCGTAGAGATCGGCGGCCTTGTCGAAGTCGGCCGCGCGCAGCGCCACCATGGCGGCCTCGAATTCGGCCTTCTCGCGCGGCTGGACCGTGAAATCGGCGCCATCCTGGCTCACACGCACCGGCTCGAGGCTGCGCAGGCGCTCGTCGAGCAGATTGAGCAGGCTTTTCTGCTGGCGCTGCAGCTCGGTCACGTCGCGCGCGAGCTGCTCGTTCTGGCCGCGTAGCTGGGCCAGCTCGGCGCGCAGCGTCTCGACCTGATTCGCCAGCTCAAGCACGGCGCGGCGGCTGTTGGCAACCTGCTCGTCTTGCTGGTGGCGCAGCTCGGTCAATGCACTGTCGCCGGACTGGCGGTTGGCATCGACCTTGGCGCGCAGCTCGATGATGGCCTTGCGTGCCTCGTCGTCCCCGAACAGGGCGGCCTGGACCGGCAGACAGGCCGTGAGACCCAGCAGCCCGGCACAGGCCAGTTGCACCAGGCGGGAACCAGCAGCGCGCGCGCGCGCGGGGCGCATGAAGCGCCGGGGATGATGGGTCGTCGGGCTCATCGGATCAACGATAGGTCAGTTCGACGCGGCGGTTCTGGGCCCAGGCTTCTTCGTTGCTGCCTTGGCTGACCGGCTTTTCCTTGCCGAAGCTGACGGCTTCCATCTGGCTGTCGGACACACCCGAGACAGCCAGCGCGCGGCGCACGGCT
>JBDLVJ010000179.1:0-5744 GCA_039804875.1 Pseudomonadota bacterium
CTCCACTCACAGATGAAGATCATTCGAGGCCTGAACAAGCTGCTGCGCCAGCAGCGCCATGCCGGCCCGGGCTGCGCCCTGACCATAGGCAACTTCGACGGCGTGCATCGCGGCCACCAGGCCATGCTCGCGCTGCTGATCAACGAGGCGCGTCACCGTGGCGTGCCCAGCTGCGCGATGATTTTCGAGCCGCACCCGCGCGACTACTTCGCGGCCAAGTTCAATCAGCCCGCGCTGGCGCCCGCGCGCATCGCGACGCTGCGCGACAAGCTGGACGAGCTGCGCCGCTGCGGCATCGAGCAATGCGTGATCCTGCCCTTCGATGAGCGGCTGGCCTCGCAGCCGGCGCAGGCCTTCATCGACCAGATCCTGGTCGGCGCGCTGGGCGTGCGCTACCTGCTGGTCGGCGACGACTTCCGCTTCGGCGCCCAGCGCCAGGGCGACTACGCGATGCTCGACGCGGCCAGCGCAACGCGGGGCTTCGATGTCGCGCGCATGCTGAGCTACGAGGTCCATGGCCTGCGCGTGTCGAGTTCGGCGGTGCGCGAGGCGCTGGCCGAGGGCCGGATGGAGGACGCCGCCGCGCTGCTGGGCCGGCCCTATGCCATCAGCGGCCATGTGGTGCATGGCGCCAAGCTCGGGCGCGAACTCGGCGCCAGCCAGACCGGCGCGGGCGACGGCTTTCGCACCCTCAACTTGCGCTTCACGCACTGGAAGCCGGCCGCCAGCGGCATCTTCGCGGTCCAGGTTCATGGACTCGATCCGGCGCCGGACGCGGCGCCGCTGATCGGCGTCGCCAACCTCGGCGTGCGGCCCTCGCTCGACCCGAACGATGTCAATGGCGGACGGGTGCTGCTCGAGACCCACTGCCTCGAATGGCCCGAGCGCGTGCAACGGGCCCTGGGCAAGTCAGAGGCCTACGGTAAAATCATCCGGGTGGAGCTGCTGCACAAACTGCACGACGAACTAAGGTACGACGGTCTGGACGCCCTGACCAGGGGCATCGCCAAGGACTGCGATGACGCGCGCGCCTGGTTCGCGGCGCGCGACGGCAAGGCCGCCCATGCCTCGGCCAGCCGCCAGACCACGCGCGCCCGAATCTAAGACCCGCCCGCTGCACGCCGCCGCCCCTGGACAGGCTCGGGGTGCGCGGCCCCTGTTTTTGAATTCCCTGCACCCGCGGGCCGAGCCTGTCGCCGACACCAACCACCCGACCATGTCCGACGCCAACACCACCGACTACAGCAAGACGCTGAACCTGCCCGATACCCCCTTTCCGATGCGCGGCAACCTGCCCCAGCGCGAGCCGGGCTGGGTCCAGGGCTGGCAGGACGATGGCTTGTATCAGCAGCTGCGCGCCGCGCGCCAGGGGGCACCGAAGTTCGTGCTGCACGACGGTCCGCCCTACGCCAACGGCCAGATCCACATCGGCCACGCGGTCAACAAGGTGCTGAAGGACATAATCGTCAAGGCGCGCCAGCTGGCCGGCTTCGACGCCCAGTACATCCCGGGCTGGGACTGCCACGGCCTGCCGATCGAGAACGCGATCGAGAAGCTGCACGGCCGCGGCCTGTCGCGCGACGAGATGCAGGCCAAGGCGCGCGCCTTCGCGACCGAGCAGATCGGGCAGCAGATGGCCGACTTCAAGCGCCTCGGCGTGATCGCGCAGTGGGACAAGCCCTACCGCACGATGGACTTCAAGAACGAGGCCGAGGAACTGCGCACCTTCAAGCGCGTGATGGAGCGCGGCTTCGTCTACCGTGGCTTGAAGCCGGTCTACTGGTGCTTCGACTGCGGCTCCTCGCTGGCCGAGTTCGAGATCGAGTACCAGGACAAGAAGAGCGACACGCTCGACGTCGCGTTCGAGGCCGACGACCACGCCAAGCTGGCCGCCGCCTTCGGCATCGATGCCGCGCGGCTGACCCAGGCCTTCGCGGTGATCTGGACCACCACGGCCTGGACCATTCCGGCCAACCAGGCGCTCAACGCCCACCCCGAGCTGGTATACGCGCTGGTCGACACGCCCAAGGGCCAGCTGCTGCTGGCCGAGTCGCTGGTCGAAAAATGCCTGGAGCGCTACGCGCTCGAAGGCCGCGTGATCGCGACCGCGACCGGCGACCAGCTCGCCGGCCTGGCCTTCCGCCACCCGCTGCACGAGGCCGATGCCGGCTACCGCCGCCTGGCGCCGGTGATGCTGGCCGACTATGTCAGCGCCGACGACGGCACCGGCATCGTGCACTCGGCACCGGCCTACGGCGTGGACGACTTCAACACCTGCGTCGCGCATGGCCTGGCCTACGACGAGATCCTGAACCCGGTTCAGGGCAATGGCCAGTACGAGACCGAACTGGCGCTGTTCGGCGGCCTCAACATCTGGAAGGCCTGTCCGGTCGTGATCGAGACCCTGCGCGAGCATGGCCGCCTGCTGGCGACCAAGGCCATCACGCACAGCTACCCGCATTGCTGGCGCCACAAGACGCCGGTGATTTACCGCGCCGCCGCGCAGTGGTTCGTGCGCATGGACGAGGGCGACGGCATCTTCACCACCGACAAGGCGCCCAGGAGCCTGCGCGCGCTGGCGCTCGACGCGATCGAGCACACCCAATTCTATCCCGAGAACGGCCGCGCCCGCCTGCGCGACATGATCGCCAACCGGCCGGACTGGTGCATCAGCCGCCAGCGTTCCTGGGGCGTACCGCTGCCCTTCCTGCTGCATGTCGACAGCGGCGAGCCGCATCCGCGCACGCCCGAGATCATCGACCTGGCGGCCAAGGTGGTCGAGGCCGGCGGCATCGAGGCCTGGAGCAAGCTGTCGGTCGCCGACATCCTGGCGCGCATCGGCGACGCGGCTGACGCGGCGAGCTACAGCAAGAGCACCGACATCCTGGAAGTCTGGTTCGACTCGGGCTCGACCCACACCACGGTCCTGAAGGGCAGCCACGCCGGCAGCGCGCATGACCATGGCCCGGAGGCCGACCTCTACCTCGAAGGCCATGACCAGCACCGTGGCTGGTTCCACAGCTCGCTGCTGCTGGGCTGCGCGCTGTACGACCGCGCGCCGTACAAGGGCCTGCTGACGCACGGCTTCACGGTCGATGGCCAGGGCCGCAAGATGAGCAAGTCGGTCGGCAACGTGGTGGCACCGCAGACCATCAGCAGCAAGATGGGCGCCGAGATCATCCGGCTCTGGGTCGCGATGACCGACTACTCGGGCGACCTCGGCATCGACGACAAGATCCTGGCGCGGGTGGTCGACGCCTACCGCCGCATCCGCAACACGCTGCGCTTCCTGCTCGCCAACATCAGCGACTTCGACGCCGCAACCGATTCGGTGCCGTTCGAGCAGCTGCTGGAAGTGGACCGCTACGCGCTGAGCCGCGCCTCGGCCTTCCAGGCCGACCTGCTGGCGCATTACCAGGTCTACGAGTTCCACCCGGTGGTCTCCAAGCTGCAGGTCTACTGCTCGGAGGACCTGGGCGCCTTCTACCTCGACGCGCTGAAGGACCGGCTCTACACGACCGCGCCGAAATCGCTCGCGCGCCGCTCGGCACAGACCGCGCTGCACCAGATCACGCACGCGATGCTGCGCTGGATGGCGCCGTTCCTGTCCTTCACGGCCGAGGAAGCCTGGGCGATCGTCGGTCACACGCCGTCGATCTTCACCGAGACCTACCTGCCGCTGGAAACCCCGAACGAGGCGCTGATCGCCAAGTGGGGCCGCGTGCTGGAATTGCGCGGACTCGTCAACAAGGCGATCGAGGCACGCCGGGTCGCTGGCGAGGTCGGCTCCTCGCTGCAGGCCAATGTGGTCCTGACGCTGGGCGCCGAGGATCTGGCGCTGCTGCAGTCGCTCGGCGAGGACCTCAAGTTCGTCTTCATCGTGTCGGCGATCGAACTGGTGGCGGGCGCCGAGGTGGCGGTCGAGGTCAAGGCCTCGGGCGCGCGGAAATGCGAGCGCTGCTGGCATTACCGCGACGATGTCGGCCATGACACGGCGCAGCCGGGCATCTGCGGCCGCTGCACCAGCAACCTGCACGGCGCGGGCGAAACCCGCAGCGTGGCCTGAGATGGACAGCCGCCCCGGCCTGCCGCGCTGGCTGGCGCTGGCGCTGCTGATCCTGGTCGCCGACCAGCTCAGCAAGTGGCTGATCCTGAGCCGCTATGTCCACCACGAGGCCACGGTCGTGACCGGCTTCTTCAACCTGGTGCGGGTACACAACCCGGGCGCGGCGTTCTCGTTCCTGGCCGATGCCGGCGGCTGGCAACGCTGGTTCTTCACCGCGCTGGGCCTGGGCGCGGCCGGCTTCATCGTCTGGCTGCTGCGCGCCCATGCCGGCCAGCGCCTGTTCGCCTTCGCGCTGTCCTGCGTGCTGGGCGGTGCCCTGGGCAACGTGATCGACCGCATGCTGCATGGCTATGTGGTCGACATGCTCGACTTCCACTGGCGCTGGCTGGAGCCGGTGTTCCCGGCAGGCCATTTTCCGGCCTTCAACCTGGCCGACGTGGCGATCAGCATCGGCGCGGCCGGACTGATCCTGGACGAGCTGCTGCGGGTGCGACGGACCCGCTGAGGCTGATCGCGCCTCTACACTGGGCCTGGGCGCAGGCGCATCACCGGATGCGACACGCACGGAAAGGAGGCCAGCCATGAGGGATGCCGTCAGAACCGCGACCACGGTCGCGCTGCTCAGCCTGTCGCTGACCTTGCCGGCCTGTTCCGGCTTGGGCAAGCGGACCGCCCCAGCTGGTCATGTCAACTCGCTGGGCATGCGCTTCGTGTGGATACCGGCGGGCGAATTCCTGATGGGCAGCGACGAAACCCCGGAACGGCTGGCGCGGGATTTTCCGGCCTACGAGCGCCAGCGCTTGCTGCAGCTGAGCGACGAACAGCCGGTGCACCGGGTGCGGATCAGCCAGCCCTTCTGGCTCGGACAGCACGAGGTCACCGTAGGTCAGTTCCGGGCCTTCCTGCGGGCCTCGGGCCATGTACCTGAATCGGTCGCCGACGGCACCGGTGGCTACGGCTACCGCCCCGACTACGATCCGGCCAGCACGGCGCGCGGCGACGCCTTCGAGGGCCGGGACCCGCGCTACTCCTGGGATAACCCGGGGTTTGCCCAGAGCGATCAGTCCCCCGTGCTCAACGTGACCTGGAACGACGCCGTGGCGCTGGCGCGCTGGCTGAGCCGGCAGGAGAACCGGGTCTACCGCCTGCCGACCGAGGCCGAATGGGAATACGCCTGCCGCGCCGGTAGCCAGACCCGCTATCACCAGGGCGACGACCCGCAGTCGCTGACACGGGTAGCCAATGTCTTCGATGCTGATGCCCGGCCCTACTGGCCGCGTTGGCAGGCCCAAGCCCTGGCCGGATCGGACGGCCATGCCTCCAGCGCTCCGGTCGGCAGCCTGGCACCCAACGCCTTCGGCTTGCACGACATGCTGGGCAACGCCTGGGAATGGGTGGCGGACTGGCATGACCCGCAGTACTACGCCAAATCCCCGGACGCGGATCCGCAGGGCCCCGAGGATGGCGAGGTGCGGGTCAGGCGCGGCGGCTCCTGGCACAGCTGGGCCCTGTACGCGCGCTGCTCGTTCCGCAACTGGAACACGCCGCAGACCCGCTACACCCTGGTCGGCCTGCGCTTGCTGCTCGAGGCCGAAGCCAAGAACGGGCGGCCCTAGCGGCCAGGCTATCGGGACAGCACGAGGCTAGACCGGCCGGCGCCAGACCAGGACACGCGCGA
>JBDLVJ010000180.1:0-2750 GCA_039804875.1 Pseudomonadota bacterium
ACAACCGGCGCGAGGTGTGCCGGGTCGATGGGGGCGCGGCCAGCGCCGCGCCCACCAACCCCTGGGGCGGGGTGCGCGCGACGCTCGCGCCCCGCGCGCGTCCCGAGCCCGCCGCCGGCAAGCCGGTCGGCCTGCAGCCCAGCCCCGGACTCGGAGCCCAGCCATGAGCGTCGCCTGCAACAGCCGGCTCGAGGTGCGCGGGTTGCGCAAATCCTATGGCAGCCGCATGGTGGTCAAGGAAGTGTCGCTCTCGGTCGAGTGCGGCGAGGTGGTCGGCCTGCTCGGCCCCAACGGTGCCGGCAAGACCACCTCCTTCTACATGATCGTGGGCCTGGTGCGGGTCGATGCCGGCCAGATCCTGCTCGATGGTCAGTCGATCGAGAACCTGCCCATGCATCGCCGCGCCCGGCTCGGACTCGGCTATCTGCCACAGGAGGCCTCGATCTTCCGCAAGCTCAGCGTCGAGGACAACATCCGCGCCGTGCTCGAGCTCCAGGTCGATCCGGCCGGCAAGTCCTTGAGCCAGACCGAGATCGAGCGCCGGCTCGAGGCCCTGCTGCAGGAGCTGCACATCGAGCACCTGCGCGCCGCGCCCGCGCCGGCCCTGTCGGGTGGCGAGCGGCGCCGGGTCGAGGTCGCGCGGGCGCTGGCGACCAACCCGCGCTTCATCCTGCTCGACGAGCCCTTCGCTGGCGTCGACCCGATCGCGGTGATCGAGATCCAGCGCATCATCGGCTTCCTGACCGCGCGCGGCATCGGGGTGCTGATCACCGACCACAATGTGCGCGAGACGCTGGGCATCTGCGACCACGCCTGCATCATCAGCGAGGGGCGGGTGTTGGCCCAGGGCACGCCAGCCGAGATCATCCAGAACCCCGATGGGCGCCGGGTCTATCTCGGCGAACATTTCCGGATGTGACGCGGCCATGAACATGAAACCCGGACTTTCGCTGCGCACCTCGCAGCAGCTGTCGCTGACGCCGCAGCTGCAGCAGTCGATCCGCCTGCTGCAGCTGTCCACGCTCGAGATGGCGCAGGAGGTCGAGCAGATGCTCGACGAAAACCCCTTCCTCGAACTCGATGCCGAGGCCGAGGTGGCCGAGCGCGAGGCTCACGGTATCGAGCAGGCCGATGTGCCCATCAGCCTGGGCGACCGCGTGAGCGAGACGGCGGACTTCCCGCCGGTTCCGTCCGGCGCCAGTTCGAGCGTGGCCTCCGAGTCCGACACGGCGACCGGCCCGACCACCGACTCCGGTGCCGAGGGCGGCGATGAGGCCGGCGCGCTCGAGGCCGGCTGGGAGGGCGACGGCACGGTCGAGATCAGCCCCGACGATGGCGAGTGGGGCGGCGAGGCGCCGGCCCGCCAAGGCCCGGGTGGCGACGAGGAGGGCGCGAGCGCCATCGACCTCGCGAGCGAGCATGTCACCCTGTCGGCCCACCTGCACCAGCAGTCGCTGTCGCTGCGCCTGAACGACGAGGAGCGCGCCGCGCTCTATTTCCTGATCGAGTCGCTCGACGAGGACGGCTACCTGGCCGATCCGCTGGTCGAACTGGCCGAGGCCCTGCTGAGGCAGGAGGAGATGGCGCGCGGCCAGCCCTGGCCCGAGGCCCTGCGCTTCGAGCGCGAGCAGGCCTTGCTGCTGCTGCTGAACACCGCGCTGCACTGGCTGCAGCACATGGAGCCGGCCGGCGTCGGCGCGCGCGATCTGGCCGAATGCCTGAAGCTGCAGATCCTCGAGCTGCGCAACAGTCCGGCCGCGCGCGCCGCGCTGGCGATCTGCAAGCAGCCACTCGAACTGATGGCCAAGCGCGATGTCAAGCGCCTGGTCGCCCAGTGCGGCCTCGACGACCTGCTGGTGCGCGACGCGCTGGCCCTGATCACGCGGCTCGAGCCCAAGCCCGGCCGGCGCTTTGCCGATGTGCAGCGCAACATCGTCGTGCCCGACGTGCTCGTGAGCGCGACCGAGCAGGGCTTCCTGGTCCGGCTCAACCCCGAGGTGATGCCGCGCCTGCGCGTGCAGGAGGTCTATGCCAGCGCCTTGCGCGGCCACAAGGGCGAGGCGGTGCAGGGCATGCAGCAGCGCCTGCAGGAAGCGCGCTGGTTCATCAAGAACATCCAGCAGCGCTTCGACACCATCCTGCGCGTCTCGAGCGCGATCGTCGAGCGCCAGCGCCGCTTCTTCCAGCATGGCGAGCTCGCGATGCGGCCGCTGGTGCTGCGCGAGATCGCCGACGAACTCGGCCTGCACGAGTCGACCATCAGCCGCGTCACCAGCGCCAAGTACATGGCGACGCCGTTCGGCACCTACGAACTGAAGTATTTCTTCGGCTCCGGCCTCGGCACCGAGACCGGCATCAATGCCTCGAGCACGGCCGTGCGCGCGCTGATCCGGCAGCTGGTCGCGGCCGAGGACCCGAGGAAGCCGCTCAGCGACAGCCAGATCGCCGACCAGCTCAAGGTCCAGGGCATCGAGTGCGCGCGCCGCACCGTCGCCAAGTACCGCGAGGCGCTGCGAATCGCGCCGACCCATCTGCGCAAGGCGCTCTGAGCCGGCGCTTGCGCTTACACTCCCCGGCCCGGGTTCGTCCCGACCCCCGTCCCATCGTCCACCGGAACCCGCCATGAATGCTTTGACCCTGTTCCTGCCTTGCGCCGCCGGCGTCGAGGGCTATCTGGCCGCCGAGATCGAGCGCATCACCGGCCTGCCGCAGGCCCGCATGCTGGCCTCGCGCGGCGGCGTCGAGCTGCC
>JBDLVJ010000181.1:0-2686 GCA_039804875.1 Pseudomonadota bacterium
GCAGCAGGTAGCGGGCGAACACCGAGTTGCCGGTGAAGTAGGCGAACAGGCCCAGCACCGCGCCCACCATCACCACCGGCATGGTGGCCAGGCCGTCGAGACCGTCGGTCAGGTTGACCGCGTTGCTCGCGCCGACGATCACGAGGTAAGTCATGATCACGAAGCCCAGCATGCCGAGCGGGTAGGCCACTTCCTTGAAGAAGGGCACCATCAGGCCGGTCTGGGTCGGGAACTCCATCGTGAAGCCGGACTGGGCCCAGCGCACGAAGAACTCGACCATGCCGGTGCCACTGCGGCCCGAAATCGCGAACAGCAGGTAGCAGGCCGCGAACAGGCCGATCAGCGACATCCAGAGGTACTTCTCGCGCGAGCGCATGCCCTCGGGGTCCTTGTTGACCACCTTGCGCCAGTCGTCGGCCCAGCCGACCGCGCCAAAGCCGAGCGTGACGATCAGCACCACCCAGACGAAGCGGTTGCTCCAGTCGAACCAGAGCAGGGTCGAGAACGCGATCGCGAACAGGATCAGCACGCCCCCCATGGTCGGCGTGCCGCTCTTGCTCAGATGCGACTCCATCGCGTAGCCGCGCACCGGCTGGCCGATCTTGAGCGCGGTCAGGCGGCGGATGAACCAGGGGCCGACCATGACACCGACCAGCAGCGCGGTCATGGCCGCCATCACGGCGCGAAAGGTCAGGTACTGGAACACCCGCAGAAAACCGAACTCGGGGCCCATGCCCTGCATCCATTGCGCCAGACTAGGCAGCATGGCTCACTCCTTCTTGTTGTGCCAGCGCCTGCAGCGACTGCACCAGCCGCTCCATGCGCATGAAGCGCGAACCCTTGACCAGCACCGACCCCATGACGGGGGCCCATGCCAGCGCCTCGGACTGCAGCGCCTCGAAATCCTGGAAAAACCTCAGCCGGCCGTTCGATCCGGCCAGCAGCGGCGCGGCCGCCTGCTCCATCCAGTCGCCGCTGACCAGCACATGATCCAGGCCGAGCGCCAGCGCATGGCGCAGCACCTCGTCATGGAAGGCCAGCCCCTGCGCGCCGACCTCGCCCATGTCGCCCAGCGCCAGCAGGCGCGGGCCCGGCAGCTCGGCCAGCACCTCGATCGCGGCGCGGACCGAATCGGGATTGGCGTTGTAGCTGTCGTCGACCAGGGTCAGCTCGCGGCCGCCCAGCGGGAGCCGTAGCGCGCGCGAGCGGCCCTGGACCGGCGCGAACTCGGCCAGACCGCGCGCGATCGCCTCCAGCGTCACGCCGGCGGCCAGCGCGCAGGCCGTCGCCGCCAAGGCGTTGCCCACGTTATGACGACCCGCGATCCGTAGCAGGGTCTCGAAGTCACCGGCCGGCGTGCGCGCGCGCAGCCGCCAGGCGCCATCGGCCCAGTCGGCCGCGCCGCCGACATCGGCGCCCGCGCCGCCGAAGGTCAGCACGCGCCGCTCGCCGGCGAGCTCGCGCCACAGCGGCGTGAACTCGTCAGCGGCCGGGAACACCGCCGTGCCATCGGCCGGCAGCGTCGCGAAGCATTCGGCGTTCTCGCGCGCGACCGCCTCGACGCTGGCCATGAACTCCTGGTGCTCGCGCTGCGCGTTGTTGACCAGCGCCACGGTCGGCTGCGCGAGGCGGGCCAGACCGGCGATCTCGCCCGGGTGGTTCATGCCGAGCTCGACCACCGCGAGCCGGTGCGCGGCGTTCAGGCGCAGCAGGGTCAGCGGCACGCCGATCTCGTTGTTCAGGTTGCCCTGGGTCGCCAGCGCCGCCTCGCCCACGGCCGCGCGCAGGATCGAGGCGATCATCTGCGTGACCGTGGTCTTGCCGTTGCTGCCGGTGACGGCGATCAGCGGCAAGTCGAACTGCTCGCGCCAGCGCCGCGCGAGCTCGCCCAGCGCCGCGCGGCTGTCGGCCACCTCGACACCGGGCAGCCCGGCCTGCGCCAGACCGCGCTCGGCCAGCGCGGCGACGGCGCCGCAGGCGCGCGCCGGTGCCAGATAGTCGTTGGCATCGAAGCGCTCGCCGCGCAGGGCGACGAACAGATCGCCGGCCCGCAGGCTGCGGGTGTCGCTGTGCACGCGCGCGAGTTCGAGCGCGGCGAGCGCGCCGACGACGCGCGCGCCGTCAAGCTCGGGCAACAGCTGGGCCAGGGTCTTCATGCCCGCACCTCCGGGTGATCGTCGCGCCAGGCCCGCAGCGCCAGCCGGCCCTGCTCCAGATCGGAAAACGGCAGTTTCACGCCCGAGGTCTCCTGATAATCCTCATGCCCCTTGCCCGCGAGCAGCACCACGTCGCGCGGACCGGCCTGGGCAACCGCCTGCGCGATCGCGCGAGCGCGGTCGGGCTCGACCTCGACCCGCCGGGGGTCCAGCAATCCGGCGCGCATCTGGGCCAGGATCAGCAGCGGATCTTCCGAGCGCGGGTTGTCGCTGGTCAGCAGCAGGCGGTCGGATTCGCGCTCGGCGGCGGCCGCCATCAACGGGCGCTTGCCCGCATCGCGGTCGCCACCGCAGCCGACCACGCAGCACAGGCCGCCGCCGCGTTGGTCGGCCAGCGGGCGCAGCGCCTGCAGCGCCTTCTCGAGCGCATCGGGCGTGTGGCAATAGTCGACCAGCACCAGCGGCTGGTCGGCCTGCTCGGCACCCCAGGCCGACTGCATGCGGCCCGGCACCGGGCTCAGCGCGGCGAC
>JBDLVJ010000182.1:0-4212 GCA_039804875.1 Pseudomonadota bacterium
AACCCGACCGTGATCGAGGACAACTGCTTCATCGGCGCGCGTTCGGAGGTGGTCGAGGGCGTGATCGTGGAGGAGAACTCGGTGCTGGGCATGGGCGTCTATCTGGGCCAGAGCACCCCGATCTTCGACCGCGCGACCGGCGAGATCTCCTACGGCCGCGTGCCCAGCGGCTCGGTGGTGGTCAGCGGCAACCTGCCCAAGACGGCGGCCAATGGCGCGCCTTACAGCATGTACGCCGCGATCATCGTCAAGCGCGTCGACGCGCAGACCCGTTCCAAGACCAGCATCAACGACCTGCTGCGCGACTGAGCGCTGATCACACGCGCCACAGGCGAGCGCCAAGGACGGATCGCGCCCGCGCAGGGCTTTGTGGGCTGCGGCCCGGGAGGGGGACATGGGCATGATGGACAAGCTGCTGCGTCTGATGGCCGAACAAAAGGCCTCCGACCTCTACCTCTC
This sequence comes from Pseudomonadota bacterium, assembly GCA_039804875.1. Lineage (GTDB taxonomy): Bacteria > Pseudomonadota > Gammaproteobacteria > Burkholderiales > Burkholderiaceae_C > Malikia. Next base: position 460 of record JBDLVJ010000182.1, read on the forward strand.
GGCCAATGCGCCGGTGCTGATCAAGATCGACGGCATCTGCCGGCCGCTCGAGCCCGGGCTGCTGTCGGTCGAGGCGCCCTACCGGCTGCTGTCCGAGATCGTCACGCCCGAGCAGCTGCAAGAGTTCGACCGCCATGGCGAGCTCAATGTCGCGATTCCGCTGCAAAGCGTGGGGCGCTACCGCCTGAGCGCGATGCGCCAGCGCAGCAGCTGCGCGGTGGTGGTGCGCTTCATCAGCATCGACATTCCGCCGCTGGAGCGGCTCGGCATCCCGGCCCTGCTGTCCGAGATGGTGATGGCCAAGCGCGGGCTGATGCTGGTCGTCGGCGCCACCGGGTCGGGCAAGAGCACGACGCTGGCGGCGCTGCTCGACCACCGCAACCAGCATGCCGTCGGCCATATCCTGACGATCGAGGATCCGGTCGAGTACCTGTTCAAGAACAAGCAGTCGATCGTCAACCAGCGCGAGGTCGGCACCGATACCCAGAGCCTGCAGGTGGCGCTCAGGAACGCGCTGCGCCAGGCGCCCGACGTGATCCTGATCGGCGAGATCCGCGACCGCGAGACCATGTCGGCCGCGATCGCCTATTCGCAGTCCGGCCATCTGGTGCTCGCGACGCTGCATGCCACCAACAGCTACCAGGCGCTGAACCGGATCCTGAACTTCTATCCGGTCGAGGTCCGGCCCACCATGCTCAACGACCTGGCCTCGTCGCTGCGGGTCATCGTCTCGCAGCGGCTGCTGTGCGCGCTCGACGGCAGCCGGGTCCCGGCGCTCGAGGTGATGGTCAACACGCGGCTGATCAGCGAATTGATCGAGAATGACGATTTCTTCGCCGTGCGCGAGGCGCTCGAGAACTCGATCGCCGAGGCCTCGCAGACCTTCGAGGTCGATCTGGCGCGGCTGATCCAGTCGGGCCGGATCAGCCGCAGCGAGGGCCTGGCCTATGCCGACTCGCCGGCCAACCTGATGTGGCGGCTCGACAATGGCGGCGCGGCCCAGGGCGCGCAACGGGCCGGCAGCGAAGCGCCCGCAGCGCCCGCCGGCCCATCCTTTTCTGATTTCACGATCGGCGTCAAGCCCTGACACCGACTTTTTTCCGGATCTGCTCATGAGCGACACCCTGCGCCTGACCGAGGCGCTGATCTCCCTTTCCTCCGTCACGCCCGACGACGCGAGCTGCCAGCAGCTGATCATCGAGCGCCTGCGGCCGCTGGGCTTCGTCTGCGAGACGATCGCCAGCGGCCCGGACGATTTCCGCGTCACCAACCTGTGGGCCAGGCGCCCGGGCAGCCGGCCGGACGCGCCGACCCTGGTCTTCGCCGGCCACACCGACGTGGTGCCGACCGGCCCGGTCGAGCAGTGGGGCAGCGACCCCTTCGTGCCGACGGTGCGCGACGGCAAGCTCTACGGCCGTGGCGCCGCCGACATGAAGGCCTCGCTGGCCGCCATGGTGGTGGCCAGCGAGGAGTTCCTCGAACAGCACGCCGACCCCGAGCTGGCGATCGCCTTCCTGCTGACCAGCGACGAGGAAGGCCCGGCGCATGACGGCACGGTGGTGGTCTGCCGCGAACTGACCGCGCGCGGCGAGACGCTCGACTACTGCATCGTCGGCGAGCCGACCTCGGTCCAGCAGACCGGCGACATGATCAAGAACGGGCGGCGCGGCACCATGAGCGGCAAGCTGACCGTCAAGGGCATCCAGGGCCATATCGCCTACCCGCAGCTGGCGCGCAATCCGATCCACATGCTGGCGCCCGCGCTGACCGAGCTGGTCGGCCAGGTCTGGGACACGGGCAACGAGCATTTTCCGCCCACCACCTGGCAGGTCAGCAACATCCACGGCGGCACGGGTGCCAGCAACATCATCCCCGGCGCCGTGGTGGTGGACTTCAACTTCCGCTTCAGCACCGAGAGCAGCGCCGAGGGCCTGCAGCAGCGCGTGGCCGAGATCCTGGCGCGCCACGGCCTGCGGGCCGGCGCCGACTACGAGCTGGCCTGGACGGTCGGCGGCCACCCCTTCCTGACCCGCCCCGGCACGCTGGTGGACGCGGTGCGCGACGCGATCCGGGCCGAGACCGGGCTGGAAACCGAGCTCTCGACCAGCGGCGGCACCAGCGACGGCCGCTTCATCGCCAAGATCTGCCCGCAGGTGATAGAGTTCGGGCCGCCCAACGCGACCATCCACAAGGTCGACGAGTGCATCGCGCTGGCCGACATCGAACCGCTGAAGAACATTTACCGCCGCACGCTGGAGATTCTGGCCAGCGTGCCGGCACAGGACGAGATCACCCCTTGAATCTGAACGAACTGTTGCAAGCCGCGAGCACCGAGCTCGAGGCGGCTGGCCTGGCCTATGGCCATGGCACCACCAACGCGCATGACGAGGCGGTCTGGCTGACGCTGTGGCGGCTGGGCCTGCCGCTGGACAGCGCGCTGGACGAGCTGGGCGGGCGCGCCTGCTCCGAATCCGAAGTTGCCGCAGTGATGGCGCTGATCCAACAGCGCATCGCGACCCGCCAGCCGGCGGCCTACCTGACGCACGAGGCCTGGCTGCAGGGCGTGCCGTTTCATGTCGACGAGCGGGTGATCGTGCCGCGCAGCTTCCTGGCCGAGTTCATCGCCGCCGCCGAGGGCGCCGAGTCGATCGACGGCTGGCTCGGCGAACACACGAAGCAGGTGCTGGACCTGTGCACCGGCAACGGCAGCCTGGCCGTGCTGGCCGCGCTGGCCTGGCCCGAGGTCCGGGTCGACGCCGCCGACCTCTCGACCGATGCGCTGGCCGTGGCCCGCATCAACGTCGACCGGCATGGCTTGCAGGAGCGCATCCGGCTGATCGAGTCCGATGGCTGGCAGAACCTGCCCGCCAGCTACGACCTGATCCTGTGCAACCCGCCCTATGTCTGCCGCCAGGGCATGGACGAATTGCCGGCCGAGTACCGCGCCGAGCCGCCGATCTCGCTCGACGGCGGAATCGAGGGCAGCGCCGACGGCATGGACTTCGTGCGCCATCTGCTGGCGCATGCGCTGGAGCACCTGAACGAGCACGGCGTGCTGCTGCTCGAAATCGGCAACGAGCGCGAGCATTTCGAGCGCGCCTTTCCGACCCTGCTGGCCTACTGGCCCGAAACCAGCGCGGGCGAAGGCCCGGTGCTGCTGCTGACCCGAGAATCACTGGCCGACTGGGCCGCTACCAAGGACATCACATGATCACGCTGCGCAATGTCACGCTGCGCCGCGGCACCAAGCTGGTGCTGGACCAGGCCAACGCGACCATCAACCCCGGCGAGAAGGTCGGCCTGGTCGGACGCAACGGCGCCGGCAAGTCCAGCCTGTTCGCGCTGCTGCAAGGCAAGCTGCACGAGGACGGCGGCGAGTTCCAGTGGCCGCGCCAGTGGCAGCTGGCCCAGGTGTCGCAGGACATGCCCGAGACCGATCAGCCCTGCACCGAGTTCGTGATCGACGGCGACACCCGGCTGGCCGCCGCGCGCGCGGCGGTCGAGCTGGCCGAGGCCAGCGACGACGGCGAGGCCATGGCTCACGCCTACACCGACCTGCACGATGCCGGCGCCCATGACGCGCCGGCGCGCGCGCAGGCGCTGCTGCTGGGCCTGGGCTTCCAGGTCAACGAGGTCGATCGCCCGGTCAACAGCTTCTCGGGCGGCTGGCGCATGCGGCTGCAGCTCGCGCGCGCGCTGATGTGCCCGGGCGACCTGCTGCTGCTCGACGAGCCCACCAACCACCTGGACCTG